>JAKBGP010000092.1 GCA_021833045.1 Thermoplasmata archaeon | reverse complement strand
TTCCGATCTGAGTCTTGACTTGACTGGTTCATTTCTATCCATGAATAATTTAGCAATTCTCATATTTTGATCTAATTTTTTTTCATGAAAAATTTCTCCAAGACTATCTGGAACCTCAGTATTTTCTATTCCAATCTCATTTAAGAACCCCTCAACGGTCTTTCTACCATCTCGACCCCACTCTTCTATTATTTTTAATGACGAATGCAAAACACAGGCTTTCAGAATATCACTAAAATCAAAAACACCCGTTATGGAACTTCCAGAATAAAGCAACCCCTGTTGAATGTGATTTAGAAATGCGTAATCCGTCTTGTTCAATGAAACGGGAATTTTCTTTTCTACCATATTTTTTGTATACAGATCATAGATATAAACATATACATTATATATGATACTTAAGATGTGTATCTGAATATGTTTATGATTAGAATTAGCAAATGTATAATAACTATGTTTAGATACACTTACCTAGAGTAAAGATTAAAATGAACGTTTACGTTTCAAAAACTGATAAGAAAAAGCTCTTGAGAAAGGCGAAAAGGCTGGGTTTGTCATTATCACGATTAATGGTGCAAGCAGCTCTACAATTTGATATTGTGGAGGGGGATGAGAAAAATGCCAGAAAGTAGATATAATTTTGGTGACCCTAGGCGACTATTTCAACTTTGGAAGGAATTGACCGGTGAAGACCTTTTGGATCATTTATTAGAGAAGAAAAGTGTTCAATTGAATCCCTCGAGAAACGATAGCGACGGTACACAGATTCACTTAGTTAATGACAAGAAAACTAGGGAAAAAAGAGATGAATAGTGAAATATTAAGAGGGGCTGCAACCCCCCTAAAAATAGTCAGCATGTCGTATAACCAAAATAAGGTAATTAATGTTTCTTTTAAAGAGTGTGCCAAGTCGAACAGGTCAAAACTACTCATTTTAGAGGCGTTTGAAGATGAAAATAGAAGAAGATAACAATTTTGATCCCACTAGCACTCTTTTTATTGACAAGAAATTTACAAGCGTTGCTGACTGTAAGGTTGTGAAACATCAGGCCAAACCTTTCCTAGATGGTAAGAGGAAGCTTTCTGAATCAGACCTTAATAACCTTAAACATCTCCTTACGGGGGCTATTAAGTTTTGCAGTGAAGTAGTTAATTTACAGACTAATGAAGAAACAAAGGAGGATATTAGAAATGAAATAAACGAACTCGAATCTATTTCAAGTAAGCTTGATGGTATTTGGGATGGGACCATTGAAGCTGAGCCAGAATATGAAGGAAATGGAGCTTTCTTGAGAGCGTCGATGTTTGGCTTGGACCCAGAAAATAGGTGGTTTGATGAAGATTCGAAGGGGCGTAAGTCTTTTAGCCATGTGAAGTGCGGGAACGATATATTAGAGCATGAACTAAAGAATAAGATATTCACAGAGTACGACTCGGGAATAATACATCCGTTTGTTAGTGAAATGTATCTCAAAGACGGAGAACCCTTCTTTAAATCGCTTATTCAATACAATGCCAATTTGGACCCACAGCAGATTGCAAAAGTTATTGAGTATATCAAGAACCGAACCAGGATAGTAGATCCTGCGAAGATCAGAAAAACAATGGAAGAGATCATGCCACTCCCAGAGGGATTAATTCCGCTTGAGAATGGACTCTTTGACGTACAGAAAAAGTTACTAAATCCGCATAGTCCTCTGTATTACTATCTTTCGCATATTCCACGGAAATACATACAAGGTAGAAAGTCGGGCACATTCAGAAAACTCTTAGAGATTATGTTCACAGGCGATCCTGAAAAAGAAAAGAAGATCATACAGATTTATGAAATTATAGCATGGACATTGACACCTGGTTATATCCCGCAGGGAAGTGCAACATTAATAGGATCGGGTGGAGAGGGAAAGTCAATCGTAATTACAATTATAAAATTGCTACTCGGCAAGGACAACGTGAGCTCGGTCTCGGTTCAGGATATCGAGAGCGATAAGTTCAAAAGGCCAGAACTGTATGGAAAATTTGCAAATATTACCAGTGAAGCTGGGGGCATTATAAAAAGTGAAATTTTCAAGAGAGCCACTGACTATTCAGATATAACCGCTGACAGAAAGAATGGAGGAAACTTCACATTCAACTCCAGAGCAAAGTGGATAATGGCAACGAATAAGTTGCCTGAAACGAAAGACAATATGAGGGCATTTCATAGGAGAACTCCCGTATTCATTGTTTTCGAGAACTACCTAGAAGAGCTTCTATCTCCGGTTGAAATAGACAGATTTGTTAAGACTTTAGAAAACCCCGATGAACTAGATTTGATCTTCAGTGAGGTAGTAGATGACTATCTCTTGCCCTTTATGGAAAGGAAAAAATTCACAGGCCAGCTAACAATAGAAGAGTCCCAAAAACAATACGATAGACATTCGAATCCATCCCAAGCATATATTCAGGAAAGAGCAAATAACGGAGAGATAGTAGAAGAAATCGAAGAAGCCAAGGAAATCGCCAAGAAGAAAGGAATAGATATAGATTTGATTTTTAAGGTTGACAAACAGAATGGTAATGAACAGCTTTTAACGATCAAAAGCTTTATAGAGAAAGATGCCAGACAGTGGGCAAAGAAGAACAATTTACAGGCTGATCTTATTAATGTATCAAAGTTAGGGAAAGCACTGGAAACTGTAGGTTTCCGTAACATAACTTGCGAGAAGAAGATTGAAAAAATGCCACTGAGAGCTTGGCTAGGGTTGTTTATTGTTCCAGTTGATAGCAAAGTCATGTCAAAAAGTGGGAGGGATAAAGAGCCAACTAGCAACGCTGATAATAAAGGAAGTAAAACTCTCGAAGATTACCCTCCAGATCAGAAGGATAACAATAATGGAATGTTAGATAATAATACATTGAAGGAGCAGGTAGCACTTTCAGAAAATGGGGTGCTACCCTCTGATCCATTGAATATTACTAGTCAATCAATGGGGAGTAGCACATCTTTTACCATGTTGCCAGATATAGGAGAAAATAAAAACTTAGATATAGAGAGACTAGTGAAGGAGAGTGCTACTTATAGTGATATTAATCAGGAAATTACAGACTCCAACTTGGTAACACACTCTTTTTCCAAATTGCTACCGAATGATACCAAAACTGATAAGGTTGTGTCCCAAATTTCACAAATAAAAGGAAATATGGACGCTTTAGAGGACAATAATAAGGGGAAAATAACATTCGATTTAAATCAATCTTATGCAATTAAAGGAGCCATCATGGAGGCAGCCTTTAGTATCTCTAATGGCAAGAAAGGTATGTGGATAAAACCTTTTGACATACTCAAAAATATCCAGTTTTCTATAGTTGACGGTGTAGAATCTCTTGAGTTACTAAACGAGAGAATACTGCCGAGTATGGCCGCTGAAGGCTTGATTTCAATGAGCAATGGTATGGTAGCACTAACTGGAAGGAAATTAAACGAACCTGACAAAAAGGAACCGGATAACCAAGAAGTAAAAGAAGACATCGAATATGTTCTTATATCCGCCATGGAAGACATTCCTCCTCTGGCATGGAAGGACAAAGACTATTATATTCACAAAGGGGACATTTGCCACGTGCCTAAGGATGTAGTAACAACACTAATAAGGCAAAAAAGGAAGATATATATAATTGAGCAGAATGAAAAGGAAAACGATCCTGCTAAATTATCCGTTTTGAAAAGAGATGATCAATGATGATCCTTCTAGTATATCTGAAAGATCTTGAAGGATCAACCGTAAGAAAAAACTACATCGGGCCTAAAAACGTACCTTTTATCCTGACATATGAATTTCAAAGAAGATCCTTCGACAAAATCAATATTGACGGATTGAAGTCAGGAAAAACCCATAGAATAACACTTGAGAGGGTGATCGCCATAGTTAAGCTTGACTCAGATTTTACGGTCCTTAATTCTTTACAGGATGGCTCGGGGGCAGCCATAGGCCTCATAAAGGAAGTGATAAAGTGAGTACAGAAAGAGTAAAGCAGAATACCCTCAGGAAGTTAGGGAGCCTTCTTCTTGAAGGCGTAAGCATGAGGTTCATTGTCATTGGGAAATCTGGGCTGATAACGGTGGTTGTAAATGAAGCCGAATAATGATAAAATGCATAGACTCTCACATCTTCATGGTATAGAGGGGTATAGTTACACTAAGGGATACCAAGCAACTCTGACAATACCTACCAACAGACAAACATCAGGCAAAGAATCACTATCCAAAGACCTTCTCTCAATCAAAACCATGTCCTACTGCTCCAGATATAACACATGTGAAGCTCCTAAATGTCCTTTGGATATTCTGATCAAAAGAAGAACATACAATGAAGGGGACCCTCAGTGTGAAATGGCAAAGGCTACAAGACATAAATATTGGGAGAATATGCCAGAACCACTTAAAAATGAGCTACCATATCAGGGTTACTTCGAGAGAGAGTTTACTAGGATAATGGCAGCGAGGGAAAGATGGAAATCCTTAGGCGAAGAAGAAAAGCAGAAAGTTTTAGATCGACTGAAGAATATTAGAAACTCTAAATAGGGAGATGTTCCACAATGATATTCATCTCATTATCAGCTATACTGCATGAAAGAAAACATCCTATCAAACTAGGGGATGATGAACCCGAAACAGATATCCCATTCACACCTGAGGATACTGGAGATGTGCTCATATATCCCGATGAAGAATCAGATAATGAAAATAACAATAAGATCTGTGTTCCCCAAAAATACCTACGAAACATATACAGACAACACAGGACTATTTTGTTCCAAAATCATTAGCCAGTAAGATGGAAAGGTACGTAAAACCATGCAATTTCCATAGGACCAGTACTGGTAAGGAGCTAGATTGCCCACACAGTGTTTATAACTTTGTTCGGGATAACAAGCTTCCAGGAGATGAAAAGCAATTCAAATTTCTTAAACTAATAAGTAAAACCGGATACTACGGGAAATAGGAAAATAACTTCAGGGGAAGGAAAACTTGAAAGGTAATAATTTTCGATTTAATTTCTTAAATACACCAACAAATCTGAGGACTGATAGCTATTTCTAATAGTTTAAAAATTACCGTGGGGGCCAAGTTAGATGAAATCAACAGGAAGATCCTAAATATATTTTTAAAATATCCTAATAAAAGATTCAAGACAGGACAAATAAGAAGCATTCTATTAGATGAGGGTTTGGAGCTTGGTTATGGTATCATAGCAATGAGGCTTACAAATCTATCAATCATCAACATACTTAAATCGAAAATGGTGACTCATGTTAAATCCTATAAGCTCAATGAAGATTTTATTACGAGTGAAATGAAGGATAAATAGAACATTTCAGTCTTAGGTAAGTGTTTGATTAAAATCACAGCGGCTGTTTCTGGTTTATGAGATTTCGTTGGGAACATCCGCATTGATAAGAATAGATGTCATTAATAAAAATCTAACATTAAAGTACAAGAAATCTCAAATAGTCATTAAGAACGCTGATACCTGTTTCTCTATTCTCAACTAAAATAAAACCTAAATAAAAGATAGTAATTGTTATTTGTGAGATGGATGGCCGTAAGGTCATCCAAGGATAGAGATGGGGAGGTAACCCATCTTAATTATTGTGGGAATATTCAGATCCTATATTTGTGACCCTGTTATCCATGTATGCACAGTTATTTCATTTACCGTCATGATCTAAAAATGATAAGGTGGATCTGATTTGAGATTAAGTTAATGCCAGTAATGTAATAATTGAAGCTTGCCTAACAAAATTTGGATTCCATGAAACTGATATTAACAAAAAAAATATCGGAATAATAGCCCATCAAAATGATAGTCCTCTTAGCCCAGAATTAAAAAAGGGAAACGTAAACCCTGATGTCTCAAATGAAAAATCTAATCCTAAAGAAAAGAAAGAAAACATAGAATCAATAACTAAATAACAGGGAAAGGAATTTTTAAACAAAATGGAGATATGAATAAGTTCTTCAGTATAGGAAAACTTTATTTTTTTAATGAATACCTTTATTTTAATGGACTAAATCTACACATTATGAAGGGAGGTTGTTATGTGTGAAGCTAAATTCAGATCACTGAAAAGCAAGATTCATGGAACATCAAAAAGAGAATCAGGGGAAATCGTGTTCACTGAAGATGGCTGGAATAAAGGCTTGGAAGAATATGTATGGATCGAAATGAAAAATGATCAGATACTATCTCAATCCCTATATCACGGGTTCAGCTAATTAAAAAAATATGTGTTAATGTGGAAGAGTTCTGGTAATTTATTAACTATCATATACAAGGAGCTAGATTTTCAATTTCGCATTATCCATAACTAAAACCGTTCTCTTTCTATATTTCGCGAAATGCTATGAAGCAATTTTTTCAATTTCTTTAGTATATTATCAAGCGAAAGTATTATAACACTTATAATTCTTGTTCTTTAATGTCACGAATCAGTACTAAACTACCAGCACTTCTATTGGTCATTATTTTTATATTTGTCATGTTTATTCCTATACATGCTTCAAATGATTATCATTCTATTGGAAAGCACTTAAAAGGCTCTTTGAATGCCAAGGATATGAGCAGTGGATCAGATCCATCAGTTCATCTTTATGTAAACGGAAATGGGTATGTTGTTTTTAGTGCAAATTACTCAGTTGATGGAATAATAAGTTTCAGTTTTGATAACGATAGGAGTCAGAATTTTACTACAAACGATGTACCTACTGGAACGGTATTCCATTTGGTTTCCTCTCCAAACGCAGGTTACACTTTTCAAAAATGGGTAGGATCAGTTAATAGTACAAGCAATTCTATCTATATTACAGTCAATCAAAACATTAATGAGGAGGCAATATACCAAAAGGAACAAGTGTTTTCTGTAACATTCACAGAATCGGCATTACCACCAGATTCATCGTGGTTTGTAAATCTATCAAATGGCATGAAGTCAGGAACAATAACAGGATCATCTTACTCCATCACATTAACAAATGGATCTTACACGTATACAATAGCAACGAACAACAAGATATACCATGCAAATGGAGGATCATTCCAGGTTAATGGAATTATCTCGAATAATGACATATCTGTATCATTCTCAAAGGTATTATTCACGGTAACATTCACAGAATCAAATCTCCCTGCAGAAACATCTTGGACTCTTGTCTTTAATGGAAACAGCTACACCCTTACAAACACATCATACACATTCCATGTAACCAATGGATCATACTCATATCATGCAACATCAACAGATTATGAAAATCTATCTGGATCTGTATCAGTACAAGGATCAGCTAAACAGATAGACCTTTCATTCAAACTACAAACATATACAGTAACATTCACAGAATCAGGATTACCACCAGATTCATCATGGACATTAACATTCAATAATATGGAATACACATTAACAAACACATCATACTCATTCCATGAGATCAATGGCACATATTTCTATCATGCAACATCAACAGATTATGAAAATCTATCTGGATCTGTATCAGTAAAAGGATCAGCTAAACAGATAGACCTTTCATTCAAACTACAAACATATACAGTAACATTCACAGAATCAAATCTTCAAGCAGGATCAACATGGTATGTCAATCTATCTAACGGAATGAAGTCAGGAACAATAACAGGATCATCTTACTCCATCACATTAACAAATGGATCTTACACGTATACAATAGCAACGAACAACAAGATATTCCATGCAGATGGAGGATCATTCCAGGTTAATGGAGTACCTCTATCAGAATCAGTTACTTTTAACAAGGTTCTGTATGCAATAACATTCAAAGAATCAAATCTTCC
>JAKBGP010000091.1 GCA_021833045.1 Thermoplasmata archaeon | reverse complement strand
ATCCAGGATGATTCCCTCTACTGACAGACTGACATTCGAAAGGATTCCCTTTATTGACGATAGTCTAAAACATCCTTGGAGTTCAACAGAATTTGATGCCATTTTCATGACATTACGGATGAAAAAGGACATTGGCTCTCAAAAGCCAACTTTGCAAGGAGTAAGAGGGAACGTTTTACTACAGCCAAATATAATCATGAAATCACTTGTGCAGTTTTATTTCGAAAGAAATCCCCCAGGTGAGCCAGTTATGTCCCATGTAATTTTTGTTGATAGATTAGTGCATCCAGATAAGCCCCCTAAAAACCGAGTCAAAATAATAGAAGGTGATAGGGAGCTGGGAACTATAGAAACTTTCGTTCAGATTGATAATAAAGACACAGATCATGAACAAGAATTAATGATGTACCTTTTATCAGTCGTAACAAGGAATGTGTTTCCAGAAGTAATAGGATATCCTGATCCACTACACCACGCTGATAGAGGCGCAAAATCTGTATTGAGGATGGTTGAACCAATGTTGAGATCCTCTGAATGGTTGGATAGGGCAAACCCAATACATAGAACAGTAAGACAAGTTAGAGAGGGGAAGAGATAAATATGAATCCGTTTGAAGATGAAAGATTACATGGAGCAAGATCGGCGCTTATTAAGATGACTCCCGATGACCAGGGAAGGTTTGACTACGAATTGATGTGCCAATATACTAGGCTTGGCTTGGATGCACTGCAAGTTGGTGACTTAGTGGGAGTTGAGAATTTCACACCAAACTCCAACGGGAGGAGAATTTATTCCGTATTAACATTAAATCAAGTATACCCGGTTCATTATGCTGCACAGGGTTCTAATCCCTACCCTGGACATGAATTCGAATCGATGAGGAGTATCAAGGAAGACTGGGAGTCTCAGGAGGATAAACCCCTTCACCTTACCACCACAATAGCAATTAAAGCTGTATCAACAGGATACCAATTTGAACTAGACACAAGAGATGATAAAAGCCTTCCTTCACTACAGGAAGAAAGAAATCTTCCAATGATAGGAGCACAAGTAAGACCCCTTAGTATTAAAATGGTTGACGCAATTGTAAATCAGGGATTAGATCGTCAACCAGATTCGCCTATTAGCCACAAAAAATTTGAGGAACTAAATATCAAATTAGACCAGGAGAGTTTACTTACAACACATTTCGGCATTTTTGGTTTCACAGGAGTAGGAAAGTCCAATCTCGTTTCTTCATTGGTATCTTCTTTATGTTTTGAGAATAAAACTCCACTTTCTAATTTCATCATCATGGATCCAAACGATGAATATCTGGGTCTTTTCATAGATAGAGCTATTGATCATTCAGACGAAATTACTTACATTCACATAGGTTCAGATTCACTTCATGAAAGTATATCAATGAGCCTTGGTAAGCCTCTTGAGGAAATTGATCCATCTGTAATCGATATAATGAGACAGCAGCTCAGACTTTCATCCAAATTATTTGAAGAATCACAAAGCAATAGCAATTTTAGTAATGCAATAAATGAAGGATTAAGAAATATAATTCAGAGGACAAAGATAATGTTACCGTTTGAAGACGTGGCGGAACTTATAAACAAAACGGTTAAAGAACAAATAGATGAAAGAACAGGGCCAGAAGTACGAACGGCAATAAATGCTGTCTTAAGCGCGTGGACTGATCCGTATAGGGGTCGGAATGTTAATTCAAGTGAAATTTTAAATGCAATAAATTCTATTGGTCAAATTGAGCAAAATAGCAATATCTCAGGATTAGATAAATCAAAGCAAGCTAATGCAAAAGGAATAATCAACAGAGCTATACATCAACTAAGAAATGAGTCACAAAGGCTATCCTCTATCCCATCAAGTGCAATTCTGCAGATAAACGAATTGATAGATAGAGTAAGCCAAAATGATTTACGTCAAACTGTAATTATTACTGGAAGAAGAGACTCAGAACTTAAGAGATTTGCAGCTATTCTTGGAAATAAAATCTATGATAGGAGAAGACAGGACCCAAATAGAACCCCATTTATCATATTCATGTTTGATGAAGCTGATTTATTTATACCTCAAAGTGGATTAGATGATGAGACACTGGAAGTTAGGGAGCTTTGTGTGACCCTGGCTAGAAGAGGTAGAAAATTTGGTCTCGGAATTGGAATAGCAACTCAGAGATCATCCCTCTTAGACACAGAAGTAATGTCGAATCTTCACACATATTTCGTAAGCAAGCTTCCAAGGGTTGATGATAGGAGGAGAGTTGCCGAGGCGTTTGGCATAAGTGAAGAACAATTAGCACCCACCTTCACATTTAGAAAGGGGAACTGGCTAGTGATAAGCCACGACGCCACTGGATTGAAAGGGGTCCCCATTCCGACCAAGGCAGTAGATGCAAACGAGAGAATCTTACGTAACAGTCAACAAAGAGTCTCGAGTGAAAGTGAACAAGGTGAATGAATAGAAATCGCTAGATTTAAGCATTATGTGGTCCTACATAAATGATGTCACTAACCCCTATATTTGTAGCGGATAGGCCGGTTTCACTTGAAATCTTGTCTGGATTAGACGAACATAAAGGGGAATTTGGAATTTTGGCTCATGCATTCACCACTGATAACTTCAAGAAGAAATTTAATGAGTTCAGTATTGCAAAGTGGAAAATAGGGGACTCTGGAATATACCAGGGTAAGGATATACCTTATGAGCAACTCTTCAGTGAATATTTAAAAATGGGAGTGACACACGGAATTATAAAGGATTATTATCGGGATCCAGAAAGAACAATGGAAAGTGCAAAGCATGCAATTGAAGAATACCACTCGCTTAATTATCATCGATATTTTAAGTTGGTCGGAGTTGCTCAGGGGAGGAATCCAGACGAGTATCTTGAAAGCTATGTCAAACAGAAGGAAATGGGTTATGAAATGGTGGCTATAGGGGGCTTGCTCGATAAGGTTCAGAATCATGTCAGGATGGTCAGAATCAAGAAGGAAGATACCTTGAGAGAAATTCTTCTAAAGATCAGGGGAAAATATCCTGACGATGATCTCTTTCCACTTGGGGCATTCAGCAGGTCGAGAATAGGAATGTTCAAGGAAATTGGTGTCTGGGCTTCTGACTACAAAGGATGGATATTCAGATACAATATCGCTGAAAGCCATGCTAAGGGTAACAGGTTCGAACAGACCAGAAAATACATAGAAACACAAATATTTCCTTTAGTAAACAAGGAAAGACTAATAATTCTCTCATGTTCCCAGAAGAAGAGATACGAAAGAGCAAGGGCAATTGATATGTATGATGGGCCTGCATTCAGGATTGTCAGGAACTACCTGAAAACAAAAGATGGCATAGATGTCAAAATTCTGTCTGCCAAGTATGGTTTAATCGGTCAGGATGAAATCATAGATATTTATGATCAAAAAATGACTCGCGAAAGTGCATCGATATATAGAAAAAGATACTTAAGAGAGTCAAAAATACTTCAAAACTCATATAGGGATGTATTCTTTTTTGGTGGTGAGGTATATCTGTCTGTCCTAAGGAATAATAAGTTTAAACATGGTGAAGGTAGAATAGGAGAAATGTTATCTCAATTAAAAGCTTGGTTGAAGGAAGAAGGCAAATTAGATGATGAAAATGTTTAAATCAGTTAAGTACTATATTTTCACATGGAAGAAAAAGAAGGGAAAAACAATTTCATTACTTCAAAAAGTAGAGTAAAAGAGTTAAAAAAAGAGGTGAAATAAATGGAAACAAAAGAGATAAGAATATTTCCCAATAGCCAAAAGTATGAATTTGTAACGAAAGAAGAATTGGTTGACTACCTAAAGAACCGTCTCCGGAGCCAAGAGAGAAATGGAAGATATAATTTTAGAACATTCAGACTGGTGAAAAATATTACTGTCGGCTCAATTGCGCTTTTCAGGTTTGCTAGTGATATCATGGGATGGGGAGAAATTTCTGAGCGTGCTGTCTATGAACCATTCCAGATAAATAACAATAATTATGATGGGTTTATTATGTTTCAGCCAAAATCGATAAAAGTATTTGATCCTCCGCTGACGATAAGGAAGTTGGAACAAATCACCAACCAGATCTTTCATTTCAAGGAAAACTACAATACTGGAAGGGTTTATTATAAAATACCATTTAGTTTCAAGTCAAATATAGAATCGGTTGTTAATGAAGTATAGAAATGGATAAAACAGAGACAAAATTTGAATTCCGGCGGACAATGAAGAACACTTACAGTTTCCATGAGAAGAGTTCAGAATCCCGCATGATTGGAACACTATATGTCCAGAAGTCGGTGTTCGGTTCCAAGGAGCCGAAGAAGGTTAAGGTTACGGTAGAATGGGAGTGAGAGAGTTGATTGAGGGGGAAATAAAAGAATGAGCACATTGACCTTAGGGGACTTCCTCGTCACCCTGCTCTCGATCGTTCCGACTGCGGTCGCTATACTCAATGCAGTTTACGGAAGCGAATTCATAAGGACTTTGGGGCGGAAGGGTATGATCCTACAAAGTCTGATGAACGCCAATCGTGATTTTGTCAAGTTCTATAATGATATGGTATCTTCACCGAGTCCCTTTTACATCAAAATACTCATAATACTACCTCTCATAATGGTAATTCTTGCGGTTATCTTGGCGTTTTTTGTGAATCTTGCAGAAGGTTATGAGTTCATGATAATTATCATCTTTCTAGCATTCATATTGATTCTCATTGTCTCCTTCGTCTTATATTTCAACATTAAGGGATACAAAATGTCTTCCACAGCAGAGATATTTGAGAAAAAGTTAGTGAAATTCAAGAAGGAGCGTCGAATAATTGCGGTTCTTTGGGTAATAGTTGTTTCTTCTTATTTTATACTTGCACTGAATGTCGAGGGTTATTATGGATTTTTCCTTAACTATGAAATACAAAACTTCATTTGGATCGAGACTCCCCTACTATTCGTAATTATAACCTTTATTCTTTACGGCATTGTAGGATTTCTTTCAACGAATCTGACATGGGACCTCATAAACAAAAAACTGGCGGAAAAATCCCTATTGCCGGAGATTGATGCTTATGTAAGAGGCCTTGATGGAAAGCTTGAGTCCATTCATGGCTTTGTCGTTAATCTTGGAAGGTACGTGAAGCTGGAAACCGCAAAGACAGTTGAAACATTGAAATATGCGGATATCCAGAGAATAAGCTCACCAAAGGAGATAAATGATCTAAAATGCAAATGAAGGAGATTTTGAAGGGTGAAAAAGATGGACAGTGAAATTGAGTTAGGAAAAGTAATTGAAATGGAGGTCAAAGATCTTAAACTGGATAAGAAGAATTTCAGGATCGATCCAAAAGGAGTAATCGACTGGGGGGTTACCATAGAGAGGCTATTCGACGAGGAAAATATTATTGAAATAGTTCCAACAAAGAGAATGGCAGATCAGATGTCCTCAGGAGTCTCATATTTTGAACAGATAAAATGGGATTTAGAAAACAGAGGAGTAGCAGACATTGATATTCCTGTTATTGTGATGGGAATTGACGGATAAAGGAAATAAAAAATTAACCAAACTAGATTTCTATATTATTATAGCTCTCACATATGTTATACTCGCATTAATATCTCTTATTCTATTCTGTTTAAAATTTAATATTACCACAATACTTTCATTTCTGGGAGTTACAGTATCTCCATCTGCTCCTGCCTTTTTGGCTATATTTCTATCTCAATACAGTGAACAAGCAGAGGCTATAAGAAAAAGTGAACATCTAACTGATATTCAAATTCGTAAAGAGATCAGTTTAGCTAGGACTGAACATTATAAGTGTATTAAGGGAGATCTACGAAATATTGAATCATTAATTAAAGAACAAAATATTAAATCTTTTAATGGAATATTTGAAATAAACGTACCAATATTAAATGAGGTTCGGTCTAAACTGAATACATATAATACAGCCTCCTTGCATTTAAATAACTTTTGCGATCCAAACGAAAAGCATGCTATTGATGGGTTTTTAAAATCGGATAATACTGATCTAGAATTTAATGATAAGGTTAAACAGTTAGAGGACGAGGTTGCGCAAACACTTGAAAAACTTTCTAAAAAATATGACTATATAACATTGGATTGCCCAGCTACTAACCCAAAGCCGGGGGCATCTATTGGAAGATTTGAGACTGTAGGTTCAATTTTAGAGATATGGGGGAGTGGTAAGGATGGTAATCAAATCCTAATTGATTGGATTAATAACATTAAACCATGCGATTCAGTATCAAAAAATAACTTGAAACTGGATAGAGATAAGATTGAATATCGTAATATTACACTCGCTAAAACAACAGGGTTAGAGTTTGGGGTTAAAATTTTAAATATCATTAAGGAAGTTCTTGAAAAGGAAGATTTACGGAGTAAACTTTGCAAATTGCTGACTGAAAAGAGTGAGATTGAAGAAAAACGTCGTATTTTACTCTCCCAAGTTGAAAAACTAATATATGAGATAGAGAGCAAGAAATATTCAGTGGTGTTGGAATGTTGCCCATATAAAGAATATGATGGTGAAATATTTTAGTCTTTATTGAACGTTTTGTGCAGCCCAATACGGGCGCGTATTAATAGTGTACAATGATATGTTATAATTTCAAAAAGATCTTGTGCACTATCAAATGCTCAAGAAACATTTTAAAGATTAAATCTAAACTCTATGAAGCTACGGTTTAGTTTGATTTTTAGCATTTTTCATTTGTAGATATGTTACCAATGCAAGAGATAGGGTTCCTTCAGCTACTAAAGCCCTGAATCCGTTTGCCAGACCACTACTAACAAAAAGATACACATCTGCCCCAGTCACAATTATTCCGCAACAGAAAGGAAATACTGGCGATCTTACCATCTTGCCGAAGGGCCTAATCACTCTCCAGAATATTTTATACTGATTGGGATTTTTGATTCCTTCCTTGCCCGTATCATTTTTATTATTTGTATGTTCTTCATTATTTGTGTCTTTTTTCACTTCTTCCAGCTTTACCATTTAGAATCTTTACACTTTAGAAGTGGGAGATATTACTTCTACCCTCAATTTTACTTTAGCATTGTCATTAAAGACGCTAAGCCTCATTATTAATATGTAATTTTCATCTGAAGATATTTTCACAGCTTCATCGATAGTTGATTCATCTGATCCAAAAGGAAAATCATAAGGCTGACTTCCATTTTTAGTTTTTGTTTTGTAATCTTCATATTTAGAGATTTTGAAATAAACTCTTTCATTTGAAAGGAGGTCAATTGTGACGATTGATCCTTTCTTAATAAACAGTGTTTTGCTATCCCACTCCTCTCCAGATTTCAATTCTTTGGTTCCGTCCACCCATATTTTACTTTCCCAAGTACCTGCATTATCCATTTCTATCTCACCCTCCCCATGAACTCAGAAGTATCCATACCTGTTATTTGAGTATAGATGCTGGTTGTGAAAACCGATGAATGGCCCAGCCACTGCTGCAAGACGTTCAGGGGAACATTATCCATTATGGCCTTAACAGCAAAAGTATGCCTGAATTTGTGTGCATGAACACCAATACCTATATTGTTCTGGATCTTCTTCAGATATAGATCTACAACCTGCCTTTTCATCGGGAATAAAAGATCTGCTGAATCCTTTGCAATATTGCTCTGGAGGAGATATTGCATGTAGATATCTCTCAGGTCAGGATGCATTGGGATTATTCTATATTTCTCCTTGGCAAGGCCAGTACGTTTGTCCTTTCCCTGTTTCAGCGTAATTAAACGGATAGTATTTGTGGACAGGTTGATATCTGAGGGCCTGATCTGCAGCACTTCATCT
>JAKBGP010000090.1 GCA_021833045.1 Thermoplasmata archaeon | reverse complement strand
AGAAAAAGATAAAAGAAAAAAAATGGACAGATTGACTATGAAAGAATTGAAGGAGATCAGTGAGCTTGATTTTGCAATCGCAATACTTAACGAAAGAAGCATGGGATTGAATCCATATGCACCGTTAAATAAGAAAATCAATGCAACTATTAAAAAACTTGAAAGCCTTAAGAAATAATTTTAATAATCCATAATTACTATTTTGTTGCCCATCAAAACGATGGGGGAGATTGAAAAAAATGGAAAAGAAAGAAGATGAACTATGGAGAGTAGCTTACAACAACCATGAAAGAGGAACTGCAATGAACTTTAAGGGAGAACCTGTTAGAGTTCTTGATTTTAAAGTTCTGGAAGACAGAAAATTCTATGAGGATTGGGAAAACGCAGACCAGATGAAATACTGTAGTGCTGATGAAGAACTTGTAAGGGGCTATTGGACATATGAAGGGTATCACCAATCATATTGCAGAAAGAGGATGAGATAAATGGCAAAAACAGGATTTGGAAACTGGAAAGGGCCATTCAAGGAAGCTGTAAAAGGTGAGGACTACATAGATCCCTGTCCTTCAGGAACTTATCTGGTAAGAGGATATAAAAGACCAGATGGAGTTGAAGTTCCAGCGTATTGCAGGAAAGAAAATAAAAAATCTGGTTACAGTGCTGAGATAAGGAAAGCAAATGTCACTGTTATACCCAATAATCCAAACCCAAATATAAGGCATGAACAAGGATATATTGTAACAAGTTTTAATCCTGATGGTATTTCTCTCAGCGAAGATTATTTTTCAACTAAAAAAGAAGCAGAAAAACATAAGCGTATGATAGAAAAAGGTGAGTACTATTGACAAATTGGAAAGACCGAATATATAATGACGATGTGATACCATTCCTTTCAAACTCTGTAAGAAGTGAACAGATAAATGTTCAACAAACTTATGGAAGAGGAAGAAAGAAAGGAAAGTATGAGGTAGTCTATTGGTCAACCACAGAGCGATTGGTTAAAGGCATAGCAATCGGAAATTCAAACGACATTGAAAGTGGAATAGAGATTGCCAGAAAACTGATACTTGAAAGAGAGTCAATGGAATGTGATTCTGATTCTGAATATGTTCCTGGATATCAGACACCAGATGGTGAATGGGTTCAGGGATGTTGCAGGCACATTAGGAGGAAATAAACATGACAAAAGAATCTATAAATCAAACACTAAGTAAACAGATAAAGCTTCAAGACGAGTTGGATCATAATGCTGATTTAGGATATATCCCGCCTCTTGATAAAGTAAAAAAACTTCAAGAATATCAAGAGGAAACAGGAATAATAATCAGGAATCCAAACAGAGAAGGAATAATATCTGCAACGTGTCCTTCTGGTTATGTATTTGTTACTTCGCATAGGGTATCTGATTCGACTTTTGTTAGAGCATTTTGCAGGAAGTATGGAAATACCACAGAAATTCCTGAAAGGTATGCATATAAAAGTAGGTAAAAATCTATAAATTTTTTATTATTTTGTTGCCGAAAGGCGGAGTGAAAAAATGGAAGAAGAATATTTAGTCGAAGTAGAGATTGGGCGGGTAAAGGCGTATGTCAATTACAACTGGCACAGAGACATGACTGCATTGCCCTATGGTAGGATAGAATTTGATTACTACACTCTTGGGAAGGAACTGAAGTTCAAGGAGGGGAATTCCACAGACATCTTATGGGATGCATGGGACAGGACTCTAGAAAAAATTAGAGGAGAACATGGCTATCTGAAATTCGGATCGTCATACATAGAGTTCCTATATCCTGGAAGTGATGGGTATGGATTTCACCTTTACTTACCATACTCAGGCTATTATGCACTGAGTTGGGTGGACTTCAGAGACGATTACCAACAGTGGAACAAATCGAATGACGTAAAAAAGGCTTATGAGAAATACAAAAAAGTGTGTGATTTCTACGATAATGCCCTATCGAAACTTGAGCCTGAAATAGTAAGATTAGCCAGTGAAGCGGAAACATATTCTGTTGAAGAGTATGAAGCGGAATATTTAAATTAAAATTAAATTATTTTGAATACCCAAGAGGTGAAAACATGGGGCATGATTACACAAAAGAAGAATGGAAAAAAGTACAGGATGAGTGGAAAAAGTGGGAGCAAGACGAATGGAAAAAATTGGAAAAGGAACAGAGAGATCAGAAAAAGAAGTAGAGAGATCACACTAACAAAATTATTTTGAATACCCAAGGAGAATTTAAGCCCACATACTGAAAAGGAGTTGCATGAGATAACACTCGTGTAACTCCTTTTTTTTAGGAAAATTGTGACCCGTAGAAATACGGAAGGAGAATGAGAAAATGGAAAGAAATATTTTTTTGATGAACGCTCCAGTTTTGACTAACTGGGGTAAGTTCGATTTCAGCAAGAAAGATGTGAAAGATGCAAAGACAATCCTAAGCAGAGGGTTTATCTCTGCTGTTGGACATAAAGGAACAGCAGATATGCTAAGCAGTCTGTTGGAAATGGAAATACCAACCAACAGAATTTCCATAAAAATGGAAATAGGAGATGTGGCAGTAGTGTTCAAATTGAAAGAACGTCTCCCTGAAGGAGTTGTTCTTTCAAAGGAAGAACTTGAAAAATTGTCTTTCGAGTTCGGCTTTCTGACAATGCTGGAATAAAACGAAATAAAACAATATATTTTGAAAACCCAATACGTTTAAATTATAGAGTAACGATACATAAATAAGGTATTGTGACCCAATAGGGGAGGAATAAGAATGATAGAACAAATGGAAGAAAACAGGGCAAGAGACGAGGCAAGAGCAAAACTTAACAGCATCAAAAAAATGATCCTCAGGATAGAGCACATAGAGGAATGCAAGAGTACCGATGGGTACTGTAACATGGAAGATGTTGATCTGTTAGACGGTCTTGACGAATACGACAACGGACAGGATCAGGAAGAAATGTTCAACAGATACCACAATGAAACTGAGGCTCTGAATGCAATAGATGAATCTCCATTGGGGATTCAGTTGCGTTCTGGTTGGCACAATGTAGGGGAAGAACCGACAGATGACGAGTTTGAGATTCTTCTCTGCACAGGTGGGCCAGCGGTGAAGATCAGGGGTGAACTTGATTCACATGGAAGACCAGACAGAGCATGGTTAGAGTATCAGGATTGGGGTATACAATGGACATTTTACTCAGACTTCAACAACGGGGACATGGATGATGTTCTTAAGTTTGCTCAACACCTTATTTTCTGAAAGAAAAGATGGGTAAATCACCCATCTAATATTTTGAACACCCGAAAGGGGAAAATGTGATAAAAATGGAGAAAACTGAATTCGAGAAAGCGAAACAGATGTATGACAAAAGGTCATACGCACAGACTCATCAGGAGGCTGTGAAACAATTTAGGGATGGAAATCAACTTTCCGCAGGCTTGTACTTGGGGCTAATAGGTGCCCCAAGCAGAACCACCCATGGGGTGGCATGGACAGAGATAGTTATGTCCGCAAGAATGCTCAAACTGGAAATTCCCGACTTCCTCAAACAGAGGAAGGGTGTGGAAGCATCCAAGATATGGGCAAGAAGCCTCAGAAAGGGCTTTGCCAAAACATGGGAGCAGTGGGAAAAAAACCATTCCCAAAAACATTAACCCCCGAAGATGGGGGATTATTTTGAATACCCGTAGAGATACGGTAGGAGAAAAAAAGAAATGATAAGTGTGAAAGCACAGCAAAAAGCGGAAAAGTACGCTTTTCCAGACGGAACAGAGAGAATGGCTACACTGAAAAACAAGTTCGAGCAGTCGAAACCTGTGAAGGAAACAACTGAAGTGATAAACACTGAGAAGATCATAGTTGTCATGCAGTATGAGCACCTTCAATTGCTGCACAGTGTCGTGAAAGCACTCGTTGGAAAATTCTTCCTGACATTGACGCCAGAGGGATTGAAGACGAGGATACTTGACAATGCAAGGGTTGGAATGGCGGATATATTCATTCCAAGAGATCAATTCGTGGAGTATTATCTCGGGCACAGGTATTTTGAAGTACCTATGACTACGGAAATACTCCATGATGCAATGGAAGGAAAGGGAAGTGTTCGTATCATGGTATCATATCCAGTGCCAGTGGACAAAGTACTGACCGACAAAGAAAACAACAAATTCTTTGCGATCAACTACACGGCAAAGGATATGTCGATAACATCAGCCAATGGTATTGAGCATGGAATCTCAGTCAACAGGGGTGTTGAAAACAGTATGCCGAAACTGCCAGATCTGTATAAAGTAGACAGGGAAGCATGTAAAGTAATTGCTCCACTGGAAAAAGTAAAGGTCTTTTTGAAGCAGAGCTCCAAGGTCAGAGACAGCGTAAGGCTGAATTTTGATGGCGAAGTTCTGAGCCTGCGTGCAAGCAACGATGATGACAAACTGGAAATGAATTTTTCAGAAAACGAAATCGCTGTGGTGCATAAAGGCGTTGCAAGGACATCATACCCTACGGATTATCTCATAAAGATAGTCGCAGCATTGATGAAACTTGACAAGAGATCAGAATTCTATTTCAGCACTGATTATCCGTTAGTGGTAACCGCTGTGAAAAATGGAATAACCATTTCCTATTACCTCGCTCCAAGAATGGAGTGAGGAAAAATAATTTTTTTCTTTATTTTGAATACCCAACATTGAAATAATCGTTTGCCGATATCAAACTATCGGCAGAGCGTGGAACGTTGCCCAAAAGGGGATAATATTATGAGCGAAAAAGAAAGTGTGAGAATCACTTTCAACAGCCCCTATGGGGTTGTTGATCATGGCGATGTGCAAGTTCATACGTCATCACTTCCTCTGGCATCAGAAATATACATAAGTCAGAGGAACGGCAATCAGATATGCAGATGGTGTTTCTACGGTCTGCATTCCCATGCTCCAAGAACAAAAGACACAGAGTATGGGGGGTTTGCAGATGAGATGGACTGCAAAGTGATTCTCACAAAAGATGGAAATACAGCAGGGCAATGCTGCTGTACTTGGTATAGGGAATAATTACTTCCCATTATTTTGAATACCCGTTGAGAAACGGAAGGAGATGAAAAGTTGGAAACTATCGTTTTGGAAAAACCAGATGAATACGATCTTTTGATAAGATCGGTAACAGTGGGATGGTATGGGAATCTAATGGGTGGTCTGTGGTTGAAACAGGTATCAACTGAGGAATATCAGAAGATAAGTGACAATCCATTACAGGACTACATCAAATTCGGAGTTGCTGGTGTGTTGTATGTGGAAATCGAAAGATACCCCATTTACAGGAAAGGGGATTACACTATAACATCAAGCACTCCTGAGGAAGATATCCTGACAAAATTTGCTGGGGGAATCACCAAAGAATACAGAGAAAAAATCATGGAGACATACGATCTCATGATGGAAGAGCTCTTCAACGGTGAGATAGAACCCGAGAGGATACCATCATCCTACTAATTTTGAATACCCGTTAAAAAAACGGAAAAAGGGATAAAAATGGAAAAAATGCGGTTTGAAACCGTGAAAGAGGCTGCCTACGCAGCAAGGGAAATGTTCGAGTTTCATGAGGCAACAAAGAATCGTGAAGCATTCTTCGCATTCACACACGAATCTCTGATTGAGGAATCACAACTTCAAAGTGATCTCAGTGATTTTATGCATGCGAATCATGACGTATTGGATGAAGACTATCTTTATGAGTATGTCGTGGATGCTCTGGATCACATCATTGAGGAGGATAATGTGAATGAAGACATGCTGTACGATCTTGCCTATGAAGATGTGAGTGTATATACCAGCGATCTTACAGAATGGCTGGCTAAGAATTCAAGCCATATCTATTGGGCAGATGAAGCAATAAAAGAATTCAGCCCAGATGATATCAGCAAAATTCTCAGTCTTGCACAGGGGTCGGCAAGGGCAACTATATACAATGGCACTTACAATGTGCTTGAACAGTTTGTAAATAAGGATGATGAATAGTCATCCATTATTTTGCTACCCGCCATGTGTACATGGCAGGAGGAGAAAAAATGCAGACAGAACAGATATTTGGATACTACGGGAACGAATCAAGGCAGTTCCTGAACAACCTGCAAGTAATTGCAGGGAAGAAGCAGCAGTTCGAGTGGGATTGGAGAGTGAATACTCTTGACATAGAAGCTGTCAGGGGCAAATTCAGGGTACAACACCCACATGGTGGCGTGAGGGAACTCACACCAACGGTATGGGCACACGGACAGATAGCAGAGAAGACAGGCATAAGGAAAGAGTATTACGACAAATTGGTTGCTGAAAACACTCATGGAAAGGACACCGATATCTATGCAGAAAATGTAAACTATTGGATGCATAATTATGAGAAGGTAGTCCTTGTGAGGCAGTTCAACGATGAAATGATCGCAATGCTTTCCGATAAGTACAGGGTCATTGACAACTACGATGTTGCAATGGGTGTACTGAAAGCCGTGACTGAGAAGGTGAACAAAACTGGGCATCAGATCAGAATGGCTCATGCCTATATCTCATCAAAGTCCATGTCATACACGGTGTATGATGAGACCGCACTGGTCACCATTCCAGGCAAGCCAGAGGAAAAGTATTGGCTTGGCGTGTCCGTAAGGAATAGCGAAGTCGGATACACTGCCTTCGAGGCTGCACCACTGATCGTCAGGCAGGTATGCACAAACGGAATGATACGGGAAAACCCGTTCAGGAGAAGACATATCGGTGGCAGGGGAGAAGAGGGTGACATCTGGTCTGACCGCACAAAGATTGCGGAATCAGAACTGATACTAAGTCAGGTAACAGACATGGTCAACTACTCCCTTGATGAGGAGAAGGTGCAGGATTACCTCAGCAAACTTGGTGATTTGAATGAGATTCAGATCGATCCAACAGGCGTTGAAGTATCGGCAACAGTGTTCAACATAACTCAGGATGAAGCCAAATCCATAATGGGTGCTCTTGAGAAGAACACCGCTTTTGACTTTGTCCAGAGCATGACTGCCTATGCAAACAATGTGCTGAAGAAAGGAGACAATCCCGAAAGGGCAACCGAGCTTCAGAAAATTGCAGGCAGGGCAGTTGAGGACAGGGAAATCTGGAAACTGCTTGAAAAGGGGAAGTGATTCCCCACATTTTTTCTTTATACAAATTATTTTTAACCTAATAGGTAAGGAGATGAAAAAGAATGGATGAGAAAGACATAATAGAAATTTTGAATCATTCACCCCACAGGGTAAGTGATTTCAACATATACAGCCGTAATATAGATTTCAGCGAACCACAGTTCTGCTTTGTCAATACTACGGACACAAAAATGGAAATATCCAAGGTGGTGCGAATCTTTGTGAGACGCAATTTAGTAAGATTTGTTCAGGAGGGGCATAGCATGGTACAAATGAACAGAGTTGCGATAAAAGAAATAACACTAAGTAGGATACCATAGAAATTTTTGCTACCCAAAGAGGGAAATGAACATGGAAAATAGGAAAGAGGAGAGAAAGAAATTAGAGGATATATTCAACACGCTCCTTGATAAAGTATTCAGAGATGAATTTTATGGGAGAATAAAAAGGGATTCAGAATTTGATACAATATTCTATGTGAGGGACATGGAAGGAGAGGAAGTGGATGGTATGGGTGACATATACGATATGGCAGTTCTTCTTCCGTACTTCACAAAAGATTATGACATCAGTTTTTATGCAGACTGCGATGCCAGTAGAGGCGATATTACAGATGGATTACAGATATCTGGATACTTGGAAATCACTGACGGTGGCAATCTGAAACTGACGGATGTGGAAGCACACTTTTTTGAGGGATTGTTGGATGAATATTATTAACAAAATTTTGATTACCCAAAAA
>JAKBGP010000089.1 GCA_021833045.1 Thermoplasmata archaeon | reverse complement strand
GGAAATGGTGACGATATCGATCCTCACCTTTTTGGCGATGATGACAGTGACAATAGAATTGCATAAAGTCTGAAAACTACATTTTACCAATTTTTTTATATTATTTGTAATTAGCCATCATTATGATGAATCATAAAATTGTTGCATCCCTTGATATAACAGACGAGAAGAAGTTGATTTCTATTGCTGAGGAAATAAGTAACAGCGTGTTTGCAATTAAAATAAACTGGCCAACAATATTGAGCCTTGGAAAATCAATTATAGGAAAACTTTCCATGTTTTCAAAAGTGATTTGCGATCTGAAGATAGCAGATATACCGAATACCAACAGGCTTATTATTGAACAAATTTCAGAGGAAAACCCATGGGCAGTTATTGGACACCTCTTTCCAGGACCTGATTCTATGAAATCTCTTGTTGATAATTCTGGTGAAATAAAAATAATTGGAGTTGCATCAATGAGCAATCCCGGGTCTAATCTGTATCTTAACCCAAACTTTGAGAATCTAGTTTCTGATGCTATAACTCTTGGATGTTACGGTATTGTGGCACCTGGAAACGATTATGAACTCCTCGGAAAAATATCAAGGACAAAAGGACCATTGAAGATTTTCTCTCCTGGAGTTGGCGCACAGGGTGGTGGATACAAAAAAGCAATTAGCTCCGGCTCAGACTATGTAATAATAGGTAGATCTATCTATGAGAATCCTGAACCACTGAAATATATAATGAATCTGGAAGGAGAAAACTAACCACGAGAAAATGTCACAGGTCGTTAACTATTCGGCCGTAAAGTTGATCCAGTATTTTTGTAAGTATAAGTAAGATTTATGAGAGTATTTATGCAAATTAACTACGAAAGTTATATATTGTAATCAAAAATACAGGTAATATCACTACAAAGACTGATCATTATGAGTGACGTCCTTCCTGAACTAGAACAGAAAAGAGAGATTTTAAGAAATCTGGTCGAAGACCATATCAAGAGGCGAGATGAGCTTTCGCAAGAAGCCCATTATTACGCTGAAGAGAGGGATAAACTTAACCAGAAATCTAAATCTATGCGAGAAATTGTTATGAAAAAGATTGACGATAAGGGACAGCTTATCGAAAAAATTCAGAAAATGAGAAATGAAAAAGAAGATCATTTTAAAGAACTTTCTGAATTGAGAAGGGAGTTAAGAAAATACCGTGATTCATTTAAATCACAGGGTGCTGATCCTTCTGAATTAAGAAGAAAGGAAAAGGAACTTCAAAGGCTTGAGAAAACCCAGCAGACTACGCAGCTTAAGAAGGATGAGGAAAAAAGGATAGTTCTTGAGATCAGGAAGCTCAGCAACGATATTAGAAAAACAAGGGAAGCTGTAGAAAAAGAACTGAAAGAAAACGACAGTGTTAAGGATTTATCTGGAAAGATAAACGAGAAGAGAAAAGTTGTAGATGAGTTCAAGAAGGAAATTGACGAAATATCCAAACAGATAAATGGGCTTGGAGACGAGATTAGTAAGGGTCTTCAGGAACTTGATGAAACAAGAAAAAAAGCTGATGAGTTTCATGAAATGTTTATAAAGTTCAATAAGGAATCTGAGAAAGAACATGAAGGGTTCATAAAGGCAAAAACTGAACTCAGAGACCTTGAAAAGATACTTGGTGGAATGGCAGCAAAAACTAGAGCCACCAGAAAGAAGGAGAAGGAAGGGGAATTACAGAATAAGGCAAATGTTCTTTTTGATAAATTTAAGAATGGGGAACAGCTCACAACAGAGGATCTCCTGATTCTCCAAAAAGCTGGATTTCTCTAATCCAGGCTATTATTACTTTCAGAAGAAAGAGATACATTATAAATTCTTGACCCGTCCTGTATATTTATGTTTGATGAGAGAGCGCTCTCTATTACCTCACAATCCTTTCCAATGGAAGTCCCTTTCATTATTACCGATTTTGAAACAGTAGATTTCTTCCCTATACTACAGTTTTCAAATATTATTGAATCCCTGACATTGCAGTTCTCTGCTATTACCGCGTTATCATAAACTGTTGAATTCTCTATTAAGGCATTCTTTCCAATTTTAACTCCTTCTCCTATATAGCAACTTCCTGTAACAGTAAAATCTGATCCTGCAGGTCTTTCCCTGATTATCATTTTCCCTTTAAAATTGGTCTCATTTATTTCATTACCATACTTTTCAGACATCAGCTGGTTTGCAAGAATAAGTTCCCTGGGTCTTCCTGTATCAAGCCATGCCCCCTTGCCGTGATAAGTATTTATCTCAACCCCTTCTCTTAATAGTTTGGGAAAGAGTTCCTTAGCAAAGTCATAAGTTTGATCTTCAGGTATATGATTGAATATTTCTGGTTCAAGAATATATATTCCTGCATTCACCATATTTGTAAAAACCTCAGCAGCAGTAGGTTTCTCAAGGAATCTCTTAACAATATTATTTTTATCCTCAACAATACCAAACTGCGTTGGATCTTCAACTTCAGTTAGTACTATGGTTGCAATCTTTCCACTCTCCCTGTGTGACCTCACCGCCTCTTCTATATCAAAGTCAGCAAGAACATCTCCACTTGCTACAACAAAGGTATCATTCAGAAAACCCTCAACCATTTTTACAGAACCTGCGGTTCCTGCTGGTTCTCTCTCTACAGAATACAGTATACTCTGCTTCTGGTGCTTTGTTTTTATCAATCCTGAGATCAGTGCTTCGAATTTATATCCTGTAGTAACTATGATATCTTCAATGCCAGCCTGTGCAAACGATCTAATTGGGTATTCCATACATGGTATACCAGCAATGGGTACCAGTGGTTTAGGTATTGCATAGGTTATTGGCCTCAGCCTTGTTCCTCTTCCACCGGCCATTAAAACTCCCTTTAGAGACATAGTTCTACATACTCATTAATATTAAAAATATTGAGTATATAGAAGATGTGGAGGAAAATAGATAAAACCTATATTTTCTTCATTTGGTTTATAACTTCCCGTGATAGATTATAAGATCTATAATGCGGATTATTTCTCTTCTTCGCCGTAGTATGGAATCTTAAATTTTACCCCCTTTCTCAGTAACTCCTTCGATGATTCATATCCCGCATCCGCATGTCTTATAACTCCAATTCCGGGGTCTGCATTGAGTACCCTTTTAATTTTATCCTCTGCTTCCTTTGTTCCATCGGCAACAAGTACAAAACCGGAATGGATTGCGTTACCTATTCCTGTACCTCCACCATGATGTACTGAAACCCATGTTGCTCCAGATGCAGTGTTTAGTAGAGCGTTAAGTATGGGCCAGTCTGCAATGGCATCAGAACCATCCTTCATGTTTTCTGTTTCCCTGTATGGAGATGCAACAGAACCCGTGTCGTGGTGATCTCTACCGATCGCAATTGGGGCCGAAAGATCTCCATCCTTTACCATGTCGTTCATTATGAGACCTATTTTTTCTCTTTCTCCATAGGCGGCGTAACATATCCTTGCCGGTAACCCCTGGAACTTTACCTTTTCCCTTGCAAGTTTCAACCATTTCACGAGGTGATCATTATATCCTAGATGATATGAAATTGCCTCGTCAAGCTTGTAAATATCTTCCGGATCACCAGATAGGGCAACCCATCTAAACGGACCGGAACCAACTGCAAATAAATCTCTAATATATGCCGGCACGTATCCCTGTATCTCAAATGCCCTGCTTTCTCCACCTTCCTTTGCTCTGGTTCTCAGGTTGTTTCCATAATCAAAAACTTTAGAACCATATTCCTTCATCTTCAGTATCGCCCTAACTTCCTTTACTATGGATTCATAAACCTTCTTTCTGTATGCCTCGAAATCCTCTTCCCTAAACTTTGCAGCACTTTCAACGGTATATCCTTCTGGTATGTAACCTAAGTTCAGGTCATGGGCTGCTGTCTGATCCGTTACCACATCTGGAACTATTTTCTTTCTTGCAAGCTCATCGAAAATCGTTGCAGCATTTCCAAGCAGACCGATTGATATGGGTTTTTTCTTCTGCACGTATTCATCCTTAATCCTAAGAGCATCGTCAAGATCCTTTGCCTGAACATCAAGATATTTTCCTTTCAATCTTCTATCTATTTTCTCCTGATCTACATCTACAACTAAGCCAACACCATTATTCATTGTAATTGCCAGAGGCTGGGCACCGCCCATCTCTCCAAGGCCAGCTGTGAGAACCCATTTTCCTGTGAGATCCGGCTGATTGAAATCCTTCTTGGCCATTGCGTGCAATGTTTCGTATGTACCCTGAAGAACACCCTGACTTCCTATGTATATCCATGAACCTGCAGTCATCTGCCCAAACATTGTGAGACCTCTCTTTTCCAGATCCCAGAATATATCATCGGTTGCCCATTTTGGAACTATCTGGGCGTTGACAATAAGAACACGTGGTGCTTCCTTTGTTGTCTTGAAAGCACCTACTGGCTTGCCTGACTGGATCAGTAGTGTTTCGTCGTTGTAAAGTTCTTTCAGCATTGCAACGATTTCATCAAAATCCTTCCATGTCCTTGCAGCCTTTCCCTTCCCTCCATAAACTATAAGGTTTTCCGGGTCCTTTGCAACTTCTGGATCGAGATTGTTCATAAGTAAACGAAGTGCGGCTTCCTGCTGCCATCCCCTTGCATTTAATTTTTTACCTCTTGGAGCCCTTATTTCTTTATATTCTCTCATAATTGTGTAAGGAAAATTAGTTTAATAACTCTTCTTTGCCTAATAAGGAGTGTTTTGATGGTTCCTGCATGTTGTTTATGAAATTTATTTTTCAGTTTTTGCCTGAATAGTAGAGACTCCCACCAAACGCTAGAGCCCAAATTATATTCGGAATCAGTATCAATCGTTCTATTCCCCCTACCCCAAGTCCCAGATCATAGTATTTTGAAACTTCTATAGTTAGAGTGAAGAGTATTAAAGCTACCAGACCAAATGCTCCAAGAATGGCCCATATGATTGCCATTCCATCTTTCTTTTTGAAAAGCACAAAAAATGAAGCTATTGATGCAAACACGAAGGCAAACAGTGCAAATATGAGATGGATATCTCCAAAGTGTTCGTTGAATATTCCAACACCTGCTGCTCCTATTCCAGATAGTATAAGTGATACTGTTAATCCCATAGAATATTTCTTTAGAAATATTCCAGATAGCACCTCAAATATACCAAGAACAATTATGCTGATATCAAAAATATAGGGAGTACTGTCGATTCCCAGATGACTTATGGTGTTGTTTGAGATACTGTATCCCTTGTCCACAAAAGCAGCTATATTCAAGAATATGAAAAATTGGGCTATACCTATGAAGAGGAACAACCCCCCATATTTGAAACTTTTATTATTTGATGCCATAAAATATCAGTAGATTATACAATTTAAACTATAGTATAATTCTATTTCATTTAATAACTAAAATGGTTATTTGGTTAGAATTGATTTTAATTCATTGTTTTTTCAAGAAAGTTCCTTGTTTCCTTCATGAATTGTAGTATATGTTCCTTTTCCGTAAAACCGTGACCTTCTCTGGGAAATAGAAGCAATCTTACATCCTTTCCATTTTCCTTTAGAGCTCTGTAGAACTGGAATGACTGGCCTACTGGAACACATGGATCAGATTCTCCATGCATTATGAGAAGTGGAGTCTTTATGTTCTTTACGTACCTGAGAGGTGAGAACTTTAAAAATTTATCAAACTCAAGTGCTTTCTGATCGTACTGAATTTCATCCCATTCAGGGATATTTGTTGTACCATGAAAACTGATCCAGTCAGAAATTCCGAAGAGAGCAATCGCTGACCTGAAAATGTCCGTTTGCGTGATTGCCCATTGAGTCATGAATCCACCATAGGAACCACCTGTGATTGCTATTTTATTCCTGTCGGAATATCCTTCCTTAATCAAGAATTGAACACCTGACAGCACATCATGCATATCCATGCCTCCCATGTCACCAAAGTTCAATCCTGCAAATTTCCTTCCTCTTCCTGTACTACCCCTAAAATTTGGCATGAAAATGGAGTACCCCTCAGGAAGAAGGTATGAATACCTGTCCATGAATGTTTCCTTTACAGAACCTGTTGGTCCTCCATGAACGATCACAAGAGTTGGCAAGTTCTTTCCCGGATTTCTCAGGAAACCATTTATCTCAAGACCATCAATGGATTTCCATGATACAGATTTCCATTCATAGGCCTTTATGTCCTTCATTTTCTCATTGTTTGCTGTGATCTGTTTATCATTTCTATCACCAATATTTACTGCAACAATCTCAGATGGATTGTTCTGGTCCGAAAACTCTATGAATACCTTTCCTGAAGTGTAAACAAAATCTGGAGCCATGCCTGGGCCTACACTTCCTCTCTTTTTCCATAATATTTCAGAATTTCCACTAGAAAATCTCTCTATCATGAAATATTCCTTTTCCTGACAAATTGCAAGAAGATTTCCATTCTCATCCCACCTGGATCCACTGTAGCTTTTTTCTGTATCCTGACTTATGTTTGTAACTTTACCTGATGCCGTTTCAAGAAACATTAGATCCCCTGCCGTTACACCTCTATCACTCCATATAGATTCCACAAAACTTAGTCTCGAACCATCATTTGAAAGTGATGGTAGTGCAACCTGCCCATTACCGGGACTGTAGATCTTTTTCCACGATCCATTCATACTTATTTCAGCCAGATAATTCTCGAACCAGCTCCCTTCTCTTGGTGAATCCGATGAAACTGCGTAAATCTTGCCACTTTTATAATCGAATTCCCATACCTGAGGAGTATCCTTTATTTCACTGAATCCTTCTGTTAACCTGAGTTTGAATATTCTATTCTTTTCATCAGTTTCTTCAAAGAAATGACCATCTTCTGCCTTCTCGATTTTATCCTTTGAGATAGGGGACGTGAGCATAATGATCTCATTATCTTTTCCCCACCTATAGTCTATTGGGCTCCCAGGGCACTTTAATTCCATTTCAGCTTTCTCCATTAAATTCCTTATATGAAGATTCCAGCTATCGTCCGTTCCTGAAATATATGATAGATACTTATCGTCCATAGAAAATTTAGGAAGAGAAAGTTGATGACCAGATTCTGATATAGATTCTTCAGACCCAGAGTCGATATTTTTCAAGATAATTTTATTTTCCTGAGTTTTCTTAAATTCCTTATATCCCTGACCCAGTACATAACTTAATAACTTTCCATCACCACTCACAGTTTTCCCGGTTATGGTACTTAGATCGAAAATGCTTTCAATAACTGGTTCTCTTGACATCTGGAACCATTGATTTCTTATATTTATAATTATTTAAGATTCACGATACCTCGCATTGCTTTTATTATATGGCTAAATATAGCGTTTTAATTAATTGAAAAAATGCGATTGACCATTAAATTAGTTACTACTGTCTTAAGATTTTTCTTAAAGTATTTCTAATAAGAAAGATTACCAGTTTAACGCCACTGTGGCTTAGTAGGTAGAGCAGCTGATTTGTAATCAGCAGGTCGGGGGTTCAAATCCCTCCAGTGGCTTATAGGTAAAATAGTGAATTTTTGATTTTGACTGATTTTCATTTTTCTGTAAGTGTATGTAATATCAATGCTCATTTTTTCCCTATTTTGATGCACTTTAATTTATAATGAATTAATGTGATTAGATGCTTTATGGTGATAGTTAAACATTCTCAAACGGTAATTTAGATCTTACACGTGTTAATATTTTTGCTCGATTTCAATCAAATTTTTACTATTTCCAGAATTAGCCTTTTTCTTCCTCCAAAATTATCGAGAAATATCTTATAATTCACCACTCCAGAGAGACGCATCAACCGTTTGATACTGCCTCTGGTATGATTGAAGCTGGGCATTGCTTCAAATCCGTCGATAAAGTTTTTTTCCACAAGTCCACTGGACCTGTGATTTCTCA
>JAKBGP010000088.1 GCA_021833045.1 Thermoplasmata archaeon | reverse complement strand
GACGAAGGGCAGCTAATCTTAAAGTCGACCTCACGGGTCAGCAAACACTACAGCTGCCTCTCCGACTCTCACGCTTGCACCGTCATGCAGGCGTGGACAGAAAAACTTTTTTCATGACATCTTAAAACACTAAGGAAAGCCCGACCGGTCCATAAATTTTAACAGTAGGAAACAGGATTATTCCGTATTAACCAATTAAACGCTCCGAGAGTTGACGAGTCTAAGGGTCCATTATCTTCTTCCGGTTTATCCTGTCAAGTGTTGATAAGAAACGCGGCCTTTTCTTATTATCTTCTCTCAACTGGGAAACATATGAAACCCATTCAGGCATTCTTCCAACTTCGCCCATTAATTTCTCAAACTCTGAGATATGCGAAACAGCTACCTCATAAGAACGTGCATTGGTTTTTGAAATCTCCTCATCGACAACTCTTTTCCAGATCGGGATGGCTCTGTCAGGAAAATCTCTGAAAATAGCTCTCGCGACTTTCAGTTCAACTGGACTCCGCCAATCAAACCCATATCTTTTTTCAGTACCTTTCGCCAGGTAATGATCGTACAATCGCAGAACTTCGGCAGGCATTCTTTCATAAATTGCCACATCAATTAGTTCCTCATCAACAGGAAAATGCGTCGTGAATCTATTGGAGTGCTTACTAAGTCCTGTCTGTGGCAGAGGCCATATACCGGACCCATTTTTACTTTTGGTCTGAGCTCCACTATCAGGGGGAACACCCGTTTCGAGAAAATTCAGAACGCGCTTTCTAACTTCAGGCCATACTCCTGCCTTCTGGCAGGCCGTTTCCAGCTCCTTGTAAGTTTCGACTTTCGGTGAATATATGTACTCTTCGACAATTAGCGCGGAAACACCGGACCAGTCCGATGCCCTTTTCTTCATTTCCAACAAGATTTCACGGAGTTCAGCAGCAATGCCCGGAAATGAGTCAGCCGTCGTGGTTATTCCCTTACGAATCCAAGTTTCTGCTTCGTCAATCAAACCCTCATCCAACAGCTCTCTCACAACGCGCACATAGCTGTGCGTTTTGTCAGCTTCTTTTCTGCATAGAGAGAGACATTCATCCTTCCTTCCTGACTCCTTCAGTGCTTTAACTATCCAGTTGGTAAGCCTATCTCTCTTGTAGGATGATGAGAAAGAACCCAAATCGGGAGGTAGACTATCATACAACCGTTCTAGCAACGAATCTGCCAGTAGGCTCCAATCTGAGGCCTCAAAATGGCACTGCCAAAATACTTCGGATCCACGAGTAATATCAAACTCATCCTTGAGATCTGCATCAATGGCCCAAATCATCCTGCTCTTCACGTCCAAGCTTGAGAGGGGGAGAGCTCTGAAAACCACGTCCATGCAGGTAGCAACCTCTTCTCCCGTTTCGCCTTCATCATCGCTCTCTTCCACTTGCTGACTGCCTTGCTCTAACAGCTGTTCTCCGAGACGAAGGACTTCATCCGCGTGTCCAGACGATAGTAACATTTCAAGACGCTTCATGACCCCGGAATAATCTGGCAGGTTTTGCATATCATCCCAGTGATGCTTCCAAGCGGGTTCAGCGCTTAGGTCAAGTATATCTCGTTCGGTTGCAGCTACTATCTTTTTGACATTTCCCGAAGAGATGATAAAATAATCGTTCAAGAATTTGCGTGCTTCTGGATAAATGTTAGCCAGTTCTCCGATTAGGCTTCGGAGTTCTTCTTTGGAGAGTACGCCGATTTTGCCGGTTAGTGCATTGTCTTCCTGGGCAATACGCGATCCATTTGTGGGTTTGCCGAGGTTTAACGCATTTAGCAGAATTATGCGTTCATCGCTGTCTTTTGCCATTTCTAATGGGATCTTATTCTTCATCTGTTCCGCATATTGGAGTATAACTGCCACCGCATGTTTGCAGTTATACCCATAGGGGCAGCTGCAGTGAGATACAAGATTGTTCTCGACCACATCTACAGAAGTTGCATATCTCTGTCCTCCGGTAACCCAGGCTACCAGACCGCCCGATGGCGTTATGGCAAGACCATAAACCCTCTGTTCCTTTTGGTACCTATCTCCTCGCGACGCTATTTCTCCACCAGACCAAGCAACAAGGTCTGCCCATGATAACTCTCTAAAGAATTTCACTTTCTTGGGGAACATTGAATCAGAGATAATGAATCAGAATATATTTCTGCTCATTACTTGCATCAAGTCATTTCAACATCCATTTTGACTGCATAATGAATTTCTCGCCCCGTCAGTTTTTCCAGCAATATTTGTCGTTTTATAATTGAATGTCAAGTACGCGTTCCGGCGTTATTATATATCACACATACTTATTGAAAACTGTTATATATGACTATAATATTAATATGTTATGGAGCAGACTACTATACAAATTTCTAAAGAGACCAGGGAGAAACTCAAGAAAGTCGGGAGAAAGGGTCAGACCTATGATGAAATAATAGAAAAACTCCTCGAGATCAGCAAGAAGGCTATTTTCTTCAACGAGCTTGACAGGATAGCTAATACTGAGGAGTTTGTACCACTTGACGACTTATGAGGTGCTTCTCTCAACCACAGCAGCGAAGGAGTTCAAATCTCTGCAAAAAATGGAGCAGAACAGGATCAGGGAAAAGCTCAATGATCTTGCGAAAGATCCGTACAACAATTCACAAAGATTAGACACAAAGAAATTAACAGGAACAAGCCGTATTTATTACCGGCTAAGGGTGGGAGATTACAGAGTCATATGCTTTCTGGATGATGACGGAATAAAAGTTGTGAGGATTGCAACGAGATCAGATGCGTATTCGTGGCTGGATTAGATGTTTTAACCGTCTGTCCCTAGGTATCGCTTAAAACATCAAGCAAATCCCGACCGGTCCATTTCTGTTCATTCCGTGGTTGTTTGATTTTTTCAGTATTCTTGAGGTGCGGTTGAACAAAAAGACTCTACAAGATAAAACTTTATACTATAGAACACTATAGATAACTGTGACTATTTCAACGATCCAGATAAAGGAAGAGACCAAGAAGACATTGCAGTCAATGAAGCTGCACCCAAGAGAAACTTATGAAGAAGTGATAGAAAGGATGCTGGAAGACCTTCGCAAACTTAGTGAAGAGACCATAGCTGATATAGAGGAAGCTAGAAAGGAAATTGAGTCTGGCAGGTTTGTAACACATGAGCAACTGAAAAAGGACCTCGGCCTCTGATGGAATACAAAATCATCTGGTCAATTAAGGCAGCAGGTCAGATGAGAAGTCTAGACCGATCCGTTGCCAAAAGAATTCACGAGAAAGTGGATCAGCTTTATCAAAACCCAGAGAGGTTTGTTGAGAAACTCGTCGGATACCCATATTACAGGCTTAGGGTTGGGGATTATCGTGTGATTCTCGATATAAATCACGAATCTGTCAGAATATTAATATTAAAGGTAGGACACAGAAGCAGAATATACGATTGATAGCAAGTTGGTGTGGTATTAGCTTAAAACTTTAATCAAATCCCGGCCGGTCCATTTGGTGCTTATTCCGTGGTTGCTTCTCATTGCACTTTGAGGCAATGATTGTTGAAATGGGAAGAGGGATGCCGGTATCTGCTGTTTCCAGAATGGTGGGAATCAATGAGGATTCGGTGTGGAGGATCCTCAAACATTATGTGGATGAGGCAAGAAAGAATCAGGACATATCAGATCTCAATATATTGGGAACCGATGCTTTCTCAGCTGAGAAGCATCTTGTCTATGTTACACTGTTTTACGACACAAAGAACAGCAGGGTCGTACACATAGAAGAAGGCAAGGATTCCGATGTCTTTGGAAAATTTATAGTGAAGCATCCTTTCCTGGACCAATCAAAGATAGATCATATCACCATTGACATGTATCCATCATACACATCCGTTGCTAAACAGTATTTTCCTTCATCTGAGATAGTCTTTGATCATTTTCATGTCATAAAGATGATGAATTATGCACTTGACAGGAATAAGAAGAAAAGAGGCAAGGGAAAATTCAATACTGAAACACACCAGATATGACTGGCTGAAGAATTATTCTGATCTCTCTGACAAAGAGAAGGATCGCCTCATGTCTTTGAAATCCCTTGATCTCCAGACATCTCATGCATACCATTTCAAGATTGCACTCCAGAGGTTATGGCATCTTAATGTTAGCATTGCGGAATCATATCTGAGGAAATGGATATCATGGGCATTAAGATCAAGGATGCCTGACTTCATAAGGCTAGGAAAAACCTTGAAGAGGCACATTGATGGCATATTGGAAGCCATAGTGTCAGGAATAAATTCAGCTGTTGTGGAAGGTCTTAAAAACAAGATCCGTACTGCATTCAGGAGTTCATATGGTTTCAAGGCACAGAAATACAGGGATACAATCGTATATCTGGTGGCAGGAGGATTGAGGTTACCCCCAGAATGTTAAAGAGATCCTTTCTTTGTTATGGGAATTTAGCGTACTCTTTAAATATTAATCAGATCCAGACCGGTTAATCATCAATCTAGATCTCAATAATTTGAACACCAAGTTTTTTGCATTTCCTCTGCAGAACCTTATCAAAAGTGACTAAAGGTATATTTCTAGAATATGAATCATACGCTATTATCCAGTCGTTGAAATCTCTAAAACTCAGCTTGTTTTCAATCATGAATGCCGAAACCTTCTCAATCATCTTTCCAGAAATCCATGATACTGTGAAATAATCGCTGTGCAGAATTTCCTCTATCTTAATTTGAACGTTTTCATTATCGATTCCATACCTGGGAAGCACAAAACCAAATTCAACAATCGAAAGTGAATTTATCATTGGATCTTCCACCTCGTCGATAAGTTCACTTGCACTTTTATGATGAGTGGAATTCTCTATTGTATCATATACCAGAACATTGGTGTCGATTAGAACAGTCATTTATCGATTTCCTCCCATCCCTTTCTTATCTCGCTGTCTGCATCCAGAGACGAAAGGTCTTCTCTTGCCTTGAAAGTAATCCGTCTTCTGCGTTTCTCTGTTGAGTTCATTCTTTTCCTTAGTCGCTGGTTAATAATCTTTGACATATTCTTGGTGCTGCCGTACTTTTCTATAGATTCCTTAATAATTTCAGCGTAGATTTCATCATCCAGATTGATCGTGGTTTTGACCATGAAAGTAAATTATAATACCGTATAAACACTTAACGGTAAAATGTCATGGTGAGATTTCAGACTCTCCATTTCACAAACTCACTATACTTTTCGTCTTGAAATCATATTTTGTATCCTTCACTTAAAACTTTAAGCAAACCCCGACATGTCAATTCTGGTCTATTTAAAGAGTATACGGCCATGATCAGTAAAAACTTCAAAGTGCTTGTCTAATGTGTATTGTGAGCAACAGTTATTTATTGCTATTGACGCCACAATCGCGTCCATTCTTGGAACCGCTCTCCCATTTCTTTTAGCAGTCTGTTCCAACACAGCCAATAGTTCAATATCATTCTTATTGTGCCATAGTGTTGGTATCTGAAGGACTAAGTGAGAAATCCTGGAATATTTTCTGTGCCGTAAAGCATTTCGTGCACGTTTACAGCGCTCTTACAGTATATAGTTCTCCGCTTTCAATGATTCTAAAACATTAGTACCTTTCCCAGGTCTGATTTCTTATCCAACAATTCTATGATAACATCTGTATCCAGAAGAATCAATTTCTCTTCTCCCAGTTTTTCTTTTCGATGTCCTTGAGAAATTTCTCCTTATCTTTAAATTCAATGCCTCCCCTCATTGACTCGAGAATATTCTTCTTGCTCTGTGATTTGATTAATCTGTCGAGGAGATCGCTGAAACTCTCATTCTCCTTCTTGAATGCCTTTAATTTATCGTAAAGTGATTTTTTGATGGTTATGGTTTTGAACATAACATAAGCCTATGGTTAAACGCTATATTTATTTTCAGAAACACATCGAATAGATTGCTTTATGGTACCTTATTTAATTCGTCCGCCCAAAATTTTGAGCAAATCCGACACATCTATAATGCAATTAATTCAGTTCCCGCGAATGTGGTCGGCAATAATACCCGCGTAGTCAGGAGTTATAATTTCCCTTGAACAACGTTGGAGACCATTGATATATTGGAATCCATAGAACAGGTATTTTTGCCTATTGTGAAAGCTATAATGAAAATGCTATTTTAGATCTGTGGCTCTATCCGCAAAATGCCTTTAGAATAAAGATCGTAGGTAAACTTTCACCGACAATTAAGGCAGTTGTGTGTGCTTTTCCTCTAAGATACTGGGATAAAAAACCCAATGAACGCAGGTAAAAGTTGATTTGGCGAATCGAGTTAGGTAAAAAGGTTGGAGGATCGGCTGTTCAAATGGCGGGGTTAAGTTATTAAAATTATTTTGTTTTGCCTTACCATGACACTAGTGGTGCGTAGGGTTGTGGAGTTTAACGCCACACCTTCTGAAGTATGGACTGCGATGACTGATCCAAAGATTACCAAGCATTGGGTAATGGGATTGGAAGTTAAAGCTGACTGGAATTCTGGCAGTTCCATAATATGGAAAGGGATATTCGACTGGAAAGAGATAATACTCAAAGGGCAAGTCCTGAGGATAGAACCCAAAAAGATCCTACAAATCTCTGACCTCGGTCTGGAAACAGGTTTGGACGATATAGATGCCAATTACACCAGGATAACCTACGAACTATCTGGGAAATCTGAAAGAACGGTATTGACTGTAACAGAGGATAGATTTAAGGGGGATAAAGAGAGATACAAGGATGCAGAAAGATTCTGGGCAAAAGTATTGCCAGGTTTAAAAGCTATTGTAGAGCATCATTCCTCTGGCAAGCACTAACTTCAAAAATTATTAACCTACAGCTGTTAACTTTATAGAATCAGTTATAGTTGACATCCATAAGGTCCAAAATCCGCGTAAGAATTGAAATGAGTACTTTACCGCTTTGAGCATCAACGTTCTTTTCACCTAAAAACTTCATTAGCATTTCCCAAACAGCATTATCAATTTTTTTGATAATCTATCAGGAATCTCAATTCAGAATTAGATGGAGAGTCAAATCTGGCAATGTATGTTGGAACATGATCAAAGTAACTCTTTCTGCATCCATTTATGTCGTCGATTCCTCTTTCATTTCATCTCATTAGTCTTAAGATATTATTGCAATTTTTCCTTCGGCCAATATCTAATTGCTATTTCATGGGATCAGGAGATAACAGCATTTCTTGAATCATGATACAGCAGAACGTTTATATGTTTCACACACATATATGTGTGTGTGAAATATATGGGAAGCAAAAACATATCTATTTCGGATGAGGCTTATTTGAGGTTATCAGAGCTAAAATTAAAAAACGAAAGTTTTACAGAACTCATTTATAGACTCACAAATAAAACAAATGTGCTTGATTTAAAAGGCATCATAAAAGAAGACGAAGGAAAATCTTTAGAGAAAAACATAAGAAATTTAAGAAAGCTAAGCAGAGAAAGAATAAATAAAATTACCTCGGAGTTAAATAGAAAATGATAGCTGATACTTCATTTCTTATAGACATAATGAAATCTGATAAAGAGGCGATAAAGAAGGCGGAGGAAATTGAAAAGAAAGGAAACACTATAGCAGTTACTTCAATTTCAATCTTTGAATTATTTGTCGGCGTGAGCCTTAGTATTAAACAAGATCGGGAGAGAAATAAGATAAATACAATACTCAAAGGCCTACCAATAATAAGTTTTGATGAGGATTCTGCGATAGAGGCTGGAAAGATCTTTGCACAGAGAAGAAAGGATGGATCGACAATAGAACCAGAAGATTCTATGATTGCAGGTATATGTTCAAGAAGAAACGAGATTCTAATCACTCGTAATATCAAGCATTTTAACGATATAGAGGGTTTGAGAATAGAGAGTTATTAAAAATGTTAGTTTCAAATAATATCCTCTCAAAACTATACTTAATCTTGAGACGTTCATTTTGTCAAATGCGTTTCTACTGAATTTTAGGCAT
>JAKBGP010000087.1 GCA_021833045.1 Thermoplasmata archaeon | reverse complement strand
GCTGGGAAACACTCAGGGAGATGCCATTGATAACAGTGATTATGCAGTGATAGTGGCCTCCAGGGAAACCGAAAAGAATGTACGTGATATAAATGTAAAGAGAATCCAGAAAGGGCTCAAACCAGTGGAGATCAGGCTTGTGGATACGGTACTGGCCCAGGATCTTTTTCCAATAAGTTCCAGAAGGATTGCTTCCGGTGAAATTGACAGTGAAGGGAAAAGATTGACTGAGATGAGTGTCTCACTCTTAAGGCCAGAGTGGCTTGAATCTGAAACAGTGGAACATATTCTTAAAAAAATATTCGGGGAAACAAAAATTAAACTGAAATCAGAAAATATCCAAACGTTTCCTGAGCATTCAAAAACATCTGAGATGATGGCATCATTTCTTAAAGATTTAGATTATTCCATTGCCTTGTTTATGAAACATTCATACAGGATGGATACTGGAAGACATTACATATCCATGCAGTGCAGGATGCTTGACAGATATGGCCTTATGACAGAAGGTTCGTCTGGAGAACTTGAATTATGGGATTCCTTGTACCAATCACTAATTGAAGAAAATTTCAATATATTAAAAGATAGTAAAATCATTTCTGTGCAGATTCCTTATATGTTGCTTGAATCTATGAATCATGCGGTATTTCCAAGAGTTAATCTATGGGAATATGGCTTTACCCATTATTTCATGTCTCAGCCTTAGAGACAATTGAACGATGTAATGAATTTGAAGACAGATCTTTTTTTGGGAATTTTAACTATTCTAAAGTTGTATTTTTTTGAAATAAAATCGTGATAAGGTTATTATTTCATATAAATGAACAATAATTTATGTCTTGGATTCACATCTTAAGATCACTTTAGTGTAAAGATCATTTAAGTTGATGAAAGAATCTGTTGCATCTTCTCTTTTGAAATACTCCGATTCTGATTCAAATAACTCTTCTAGATATTTTTTAACAAGGCAATATTCGCTTATCCTATAAGCAGCATGAAGTAGATTTTCTAATATAGATACTCTAACTGGAACTGTTTCCTCTTCAGGTTTAGGTTCATTTTCTTTTAAGATATAATCAAAGGCAAGTTTTATTGCTTTGCGATAGGGAACATAGTACCCTTTAAATTGGTCTCTCTTTTCAAAGATCTCTTCAAGTTTAGTTACAGATTCAATATGTTTTCCGTTTAAAGAAAGTGCCTCTGCATTCCTAATTTTTAGTAAAGCCAATGTGAATAAGTCATTATTTGTGTTATATTTTTCAATGATAGTATTTGACAATTCTAACATTTCCTTATATTTACCAGCATCTCTGAGAATTGCAATAAAATTTAGACTTAGTGGTAGGCTCAAAGCATCGTTATTTTCTAAAGTTATTAATGATTTAATTAGTGAAATTGCAAGATTTTCCTGTCCAAAGAAAAACAATGCACCTGGCACTAGATTTAAATCATTTACAATATTTGTGGGACTCCATCCAATTGAAGTCATTATTGACAATGTTTTTTCAATATCAGATTCATCGATCTTAAATGCAATTTGTGAGATCAACAAAGCGGTTCTCTTAGGACTCTCTTTTTTCATAAACCAAAAGATTTCACAAATGGAGTTAATATGATTACTTAATGTTACAAAAATAGGCGTAAAAGCTTTTATCTCATCATATAACGCTGAAAAATATTTGCTATTTTTAATTTCGACTTCAAATGATTGCACAATCTCAAGCATTTTTTTCTGCAGTTCATTTAAGTCATTCCATCTTTCTGGATAAATCTCTTGGAGAAAAATAGGTTTGGACTGTTCTATTACACTTTTCTCATCTATATATTGACTATTTAACTCGGCTTTCCACATTTTTTCGGCTTTTTTTAGCAAAGAACTAGTTTTACTTGTCTCTACATTGAATACCGTAATATAGCTGAGTTTCCGTTCATCTAAGTCCTGTCTGTCTTTTTTAAATACGACTTCCCTTAATTCCTCATTCAGTCTTCTTCTTGTTTGTCTCGGGTGATAATCGCCTTCCTTGTTCTTTTTGTGAACTGAGTCTATACTGGGAATTCCTGAGAGTTGATCTGTGTTAAACTTACCGGCACAAATATCCATAAGGATCATCTTCGTCACAAATAATCTATTGCTGTGAAAGTTTGGGCTCTTATGAGACAACATAAAAATATGTCTAAAAAAACCAGGGTCACTGGCTCTTCTTATCTGAAACCAGAGGTAATCCCACTGGTAAAAAAAATCATATTTCTCAGGATTATTTATGCGTTCATTATTGTACAAAATTGCCATTTGATTAATTCCGAACATGATCTTTTTTCTTAACTCTTCTTTAAGTTCTGACTCTTCCACCATTGTAAAAAAATAAGGGAAGGTAATAAACCTTCCTTTTACCATTTTACTTACTTTCCCCTGGATTTGTGGTATGCATGGTTGTTGGGATTCATCTGATTTTCTCTGTTTATATTTGCTTCCCTATAATCCGAACTTGTAGGGTTTTTGACATCAGATCTCTGGTCGTTGGAGCTCCTTTCACTCATTTTTTATCACCTCCAAGTTATTGATATCAACATATTCTATATTGATAGCGGACATTTTTCAAAATTAAAATTAATTTAAGGAAATAAAAAATGATAATTAAGAAAATTTTTTGAAAATAAATTTCTAAAATACGTTAAGGGTTAGGAAAAGATCGCGTTTTGTTTCATTGTTTCACAAAAATCTTTCAATACAGTAAAGGATCAAGAAAGAAACTGTTCCAACAATTACTTAGGTCAAAAGCTTAAGAGTTATGAAGACATGGAAAATCGATTTAACGCAGAAAGATTTAGAATTACGGCAATCTTGAATCGAATTTGATATATTGAATGCAGAAGAATTTGATAAAGGGAGTGATACAATGGAAAACAATGAAAATTTCGAAGAAGCAGTCATAGCTGAAAGAAAAAGGCTCGGAAGTGAAAAAAGAAGGCAAAAGGACACTGCAAGGTTGGTTTGGAGTTCCAAACCCAGAAAAGAACCCTCTGCTAAAGATCTCACATTTCAGACTGCTGAGATAGTTTTTCCAAACAAGGCCACGGGACCGCTTTCAAGTTATCTTGGAAAAGAAAAGCTGGACATTCAAACTAAACCTAATAGAATGATTTGGGGAGATAATCTGCTCATTATGCAGGCATTGCTTTCTCAGGGTTATGAAGGTCAGATAGATTTGATTTACATTGATCCTCCATTTAATACTGGAGAGAATTTCAACTTCCCTAACGACGTGAGAATAGGAAATAAGCAGTTTGAAAGGGAATTACCAATGAGTGAACGACTTGCATACACGGATACTTGGGATAGGGGGCTTGACTCATTTCTTGACATGTTGTATCCAAGACTTTTATTAATGAAGCGATTACTCACAAGCACTGGTTCCATTTTTGTCCATTTGGACAGTAACACTGCACATTATGTGAAAGTTCTGTTAGACGAGATATTTGGAAAGGACAAAAATTTTCGAAATGAAATCGTATGGTTTTACCCTGACAGTCCGGGACGTTCAATTAGAGATTTTCCAAGTAAGCATGATAGTGTTTTTAGATATGTTAAAGACGAAAATAACTGGACTTTTAACGATATGGATGTACGTGTCCCAATTCTTGAAGAAAGTAAAGAACGCTACAAAACCCCTAGAACACTTGGTGGCAGAATCTACACTGGAGGGGTATCAGCAGAAATTGGGAAAATACCTGAAGATGTGTGGAGGATGCCTGTAGTTAAACAGAATTCTGGTCAAGCTCTAGGATATCCTACTCAAAAACCAGAAACACTAATTGAAAGAATAATTCTATCTTCTTCTAACTTAGGAGATATGGTAGCTGATTTTTTCTGTGGCTCGGGGACTACTGCAAGTGTGGCAGAGAAATTTGGTAGGAAATGGATTACAACTGATATATCTAAAACTGCAATTCAGGTCACTAGATCTCGTCTTGTAAGTCAAGGGGCGAATTCATTTTTAATCGAAAATCTTGGCAATTATCAGCGCCAACTCATCTATCTGCACGAGGTCAAACTTAGGGAAATATATAGTATTATTCTAAAGCTATATGGTGCAAGTCCAAGAGAAGATAAACAGGGCATGGGTATTAGCAACACTGACAGAAACACTCTAGTCTATGTTTGTGAACCAGATCGTCCTATGACTGCGAGAAAGGCTGTTGAACTGTCAAAAGATGCTTCAGCACTTGATGGTAGAGGCTATAAGAATCTTGTAATCCTTGCATGGGACTATGATTACAATTACGATGAGGACCTTAAAAAATTCAGTTCTTCCCGAAACTCAAAAATAGAGTCAAAAATAATTCCTTCAGACGTGTATAAATACCTTAGAAGTCCAAAAGTTGGTGATCCATCTCTTGTTGACAAGATAACTTTTCACCAGAAACCCTATCTGAAGGTTTCAGAACCTGAAATTATTGATCAATTCGGAGATGAAGTAGCAATTAAGATATCAATTGCACAGTACGTTGTGATGGATAATCCCATAATGGATGAGGAAAAAAGAAAAGAGGCAGAGGAACTTCTTAAAAAGAATTATGCATACCTTATCGACTTCTGGGCTGTCGATTGGGATTATGACTCTAAGACCTTCAAAAGCATGTGGCAGGCAATCAGGAATCGTAAGTCGATGGAACCCGTAGTTACAATAGCAGATTTTAGAGTCAAAAAAGGAAGAGAATACAATATAGCTATCAGAGTAGTGGATGTGTTTGGTAACGATGCTTCTGCATTCAAAAAGATTGACTTGAGGTAATCGAATGTCAGGTAAAACTCATAATAAGGAATACTTTGCGAAGCATCCACTTGCACTAAGAATAATGAAAGAAGTTGAAACTTGGTCCAAGAATGGTTATGTCTCTCAAAACGGTAAAACTGTAACATATGTTACGAAGGAACTTCTGGATTACTGGTTCAACACAGAGATTCATGAACAGTATCGGTTCCATCTTTCTCAAAAGAGGGCCATAGAGGCAATAATATACTGTTTTGAGGTACTAAATGTACCTTCCCCAATGGAACTATTTGAAATGTTTGGTGGTAATGAACTTATTGCAGATGGTCTTGAGAAAGAACTTGAAAAAATGAGATTTCCGCGATTTGCCATTAAGATGGCAACAGGGACTGGTAAAACGTGGATTATTAATGCTTTAATCGTATGGCAATATTTCAACAAACTGAAACATGACGATGGTAGATTCTCTAATTATTTTCTTATTGTAGCTCCAGGGAACATTGTTTATGAGCGCCTGCTTGACAGTTTTCTCGGGAAAGTTAAAAGCGGAAAGAGGGACAAACTAAGTGCCGATCTTGAAAACGATCTATTTATGCCAGAATCATGGAGAGCAGATTTTGATTTAAAAATATTTACTAAAAACGATATAACTGGAAATACACCCTCCACTGCGTCTCCTTTTATTATGATCACAAACTGGCATCAACTTATTGATGCACCAACTAGGGAAAGAACAATCTCGGAAGAACTTGGAATTGACTTCAAGGATGATAATGATTATTACAGGGTTCAAAATTTCTATGATTTTCTTACAGCTAACGACTCCCTCGTAGTGATAAATGATGAAGCGCATCATTTGCACAATCTATCGGACAACAATATTAAACGATGGCAAGAAGCAGTTGAGAAGTTATATTCTAACATCAATAAGAAAAAAGAATCTTCTTTTGTTCAGTATGATTTTACTGCTACCCCATATTCTATTAGCGGCAAGAAGAAAGAGTGGATGAAGCATGTTATTTATGATTATGGTCTCGTTGAAGCAATGAACGATATGCTGGTGAAGCAGATATTTATTGAGAAAAGTTCATATCTATCAGAAAAGATAGAAACGCTCTCTGAGAACGAAAAATATTCTGTCAGTGCACACAAGGATGAATCAAGGAAAATTCTTGCCTTGAGCGATGTCCAGAGGCATATGCTGATGGTGGGATACGAAAAACTGCAGCAACTTGAATCTGATTTTAAGAAGCTCAACATTCATAAGAAGCCGATCATGTTCATCGTTGCAGAAAATAATGATGAAGCTGAGGAGATTTCAGCATATATGAAACAAAGAATGGATATTAAAGAAGAGTCTCAGATACTCACAATACACAGTGACAAGAAAGATAGTTTATCCGACGAGGGTTTCAAGGAACTCAAAGAGAAAGTCTTTGCCAGCGATGCTTATGAAAGTAATGTCAGGATAATTGTCAGTGTAATGATGCTAAAGGAAGGATTTGACGTAAGAAATGTATGTGTTCTTGTTGTACTTAGGAGTTCAGAATCTGATCTACTCACTGAGCAGATCATAGGAAGAGGAATTAGGTTAATGTTCACAGAAGATGAATACAGGGGTCCAAAATTACAGAATATGATTCTTCTAAGGAAAAATGAACCTCTTATTAATTCATATGATTTCCTATTCATCGTAGAACATCCAAAATATAACCAGATTTATTCGGATCTAAAAAATGCTGGGGCATTGCTTTCGTCAGGTGAATCAAGAAGCCTGGTACTTGACTCCAAGAGAATTCTAGTGACTATTGATCAAAACAGGGTTCCTGACTTTGATATTTATTGGCCATCATCATATAGAGATACTGTTCAAGAAGACCTTGATTTTTCATATTTCAATGTTGAAGAACTTAAGACGTGTCCTGTGCCTTTTGACCAACTTAACCCCAAATCAATTATAATAACCGACTTCCACCCACAAACTAGGTTCATGCAAGAATGGGATATGAAAGAAAAAGATTTTAGCTATACGGGGGTTTTGAGAAATGTAACCTTGGAAATCATAGGAGGAAGCAGAAATATGAACTGGCTTACAAGATACTTCGATGAAATAGCTAGAATAACAGACGAATACATATCCGGCATCTTGTTTGGCAGAAAAATTGACTTCAATATACCAGAAAATGCGGTTAAACTTAGTAATTTCCAGCTTCTTGACTTCATAGTTACAATTCTGAGAAAGGAGATAACACACTTTGTTTCGAAAAAGAAAACAGTGAGTTCTACGATGGTTGACTGGATATCACTGTCAACTTATCGCGAATTGAAGATTACAATTGAAAGATCGCTTGAAACAAAAAAATGCATTTACCCATATCTTGATTTTGGACCAAAAGGAGGTTTAGAAAGGCGTTTCGCAGAATTTGTGTTGGAAAAAGATTCAGGAGTGATAGCTTATGTGAAACTTGATCAATACGTTCACAGGTTTTATATTTCATATCTTGACAGTAAAGGGTTCATTGGCAGATATTATCCTGATTTTCTGGTGAAGACAAGAGATACAATGTTCATAGTTGAGACCAAGTCAGAGAAGGATGCATATAACGATCTTGACGTTAGGGCTAAGATGAATGCAGCTCGTCAGTTTTGCCTCAGTGTATCTGGTGCAAGTAATCATCCAAAAGATCAACCTAAAAACTGGAGGTACATATTATTGCCTGAAAATATTGCAAATCAACTAGAGGGACATAGTTTCAAGTCAATAGTCGATCGCGCTGAATCATTCATGACTAATATTGATTGGTCAATCAATTAACATTTGTATATTTTTCTAATTTTTATCTTATTAACTATTTATTACGATCTTGAATTCTTGGATTAAAGATACAATTTAACACACTATCTAGGCATAAATATTTATGAGGTTTTGTGTTCAATATTATCTGAATTGATAGTTGAATTTAGACTTGACATTTTATCCCAAACCTTAAACAAAATGTAGAGAAAAATAATTTGCAAAATCTTAAATCTATGAAAGATTTCTTATGGATCATAATAGGGAATATAGGTTCAAGGCCTTTTGCAAGAGGTACTCATTTTCCTTAAGTTTAAAAAAAGAGAAACTAATTTATTGTTAGAAATGAGATAGTTACCATTGATTGAATTCTTACTATGATTAAGAAATAATATATAATAAAAACCTATTCCTTTATGCTAAGGGATGGATAAGGACAGGCTTCATATTGTAGAAGCGGTTATTTTCATTCCAATCAGGAAGTGATT
>JAKBGP010000086.1 GCA_021833045.1 Thermoplasmata archaeon | reverse complement strand
AAGGTACGACCATCAAACTTTTTCATGACTATTGAAAATGAAATCCTGCACTACTGCCATATAAAAACTATTTTGCAGACATTTAATACAGTCTTGTCACACTATATACTTCATATCTGGAACACATCTGTAATACAGTAATAATCAAATTATCAACGTTTGTCCAAATAGAAGGTTTTAAAATTTACAACTTTAAAATATTGTCGACGGCAGGGTGAAATAAATCTCTTTTTAGCAAAATCATTCAATTAATCGATTCGTTTACCATGCAACGCTATCTAATTATGTTTGAGCGATTTATAGATACATGTCCATTATGTTCCTTTTTTTAAATTGGATCTAGTATTTTAGTTCTCTTTCCAGTGATATCAAAGCTTCTGAAACAATTTCAGCACTTTTCTCCACGTCCTCCAGTCTTATGAATTCATTATTAGTATGTGAAAGCTGGGTGTTTCCTGGACCATAAGTTATAGCAGGAATATTCCATGAATTTCCGAGAACGTTCATATCGCCACTCCCGCTTTTGAACACAAGCCTGGCATTGGTCCCAGTCTTCTGACCTATTGCGAAACGAAATGCCTTGGCCAGTGGGCTTTTCGTGTTTGATACATAAGGCTTTACCTCGCTAATTATTCTTATTTTCACCTGAACTGGGAGATTCAATGATTCGCATATTCCTAACACTTCTTTCAGGATGTCATTTTTATCTACTGGCATGGGAAATCTAATATCAAGTGTTATTGTCGTTTTTGAGGGGATAACATTGTCTGATCTGCCTCCATGAATACCAGTCATTGCGACAGATACTTCATAAAACCCCGTTCTTCCGGAATAATGATCCCTAATTTTAGACCATGCCGTCATGGCGGCATCCACAGAGCCGCCTCCGATCCAGGGAGCACTGGCATGAAAAGGTTCCGTTTCGAACATAACATCTAATAATAATCTTCCCCGGTAACCAACAGTAATGCCGTCAACATTACCAGGCTCACCGAATATTGCATAATCGCTCTTCGGTTGTGTCCGTGTAACCTCAAGTATGCCCTTTCCCATGCCTTCTTCTCCAGTTGCAGCTATTACGGTCAATGTTCCCTTGAACCCTGCCTCCTTAGCGATTATTGCACCATAGAGAAGTGAAACCAGTGATGACTTTGCATCCACTGACCCCCTACCATACAAAACTCCATTCTTAACCATGACTGGGAGTTTTCCTGGAACAGTATCTATATGACCACATAGAGTTATGGATAATCCCTCTCCGGCAAATATACCGAGTCCATTTCCTGCTCTATCTGTTATAACATTTGTTGCCCCTAATTTCTTAAGATACGAATTGAATATCGAGATAGCCTGTTTTTCTTTTCCAGTGGGTGAGTAGGTTTTAACGAGATGAATTAGAGTATTATCTATATCCTTAATCATTTCGAAACCTCAAGAAGATAGTCCAATATATCCCCAGGTATATCGATCTGAGTAGTGCTTGCTATTGTCTTGAACTCACTGGTACTATTAACCTCATGAACAAGGTAACCCCGTTCTGATTCCATTATGTCCACTCCTAGTATTCCATTTCCAACGCTTCTCGCAGCTTTTAGCGATATTTTCTCTAGCTCTGTAGTAATTTCACATTTCTCTGCACGTCCACCTATGGCGGCATTAGTTCTCCAGTCCCCTTCTGGCTGATATCTATACATTCCACACACAACTCGATCACCTATGACAAATATTCTTATGTCTCTTGGAGGTCTCTTAACATATTCCTGTAAATAGAATATTGAATACAAAGGATACATATATTCTCTGTCCTCTAGAAGAGCCATCGCCGATTCCGGGCTATTCATCAGCGCAATCATTCTGCCCCAACTTCCTATTACTGGTTTAAGAACTGCTCTTCCCTGAAATTTTTCCGAAAACTGTTTCATTGCAGTTTCGTAACTGGTGGAAGCTGATGTTAAGGGTGATGGGACTCCGTTTGAAATAAGGGCCAGGGAGGTCAACATCTTATTTCCAGCGTTAATTATCGTCTTAAGATCATTTAGAACACTTTGTTTCTTATACTCAAGAAAGGCTGTCGAATGAAGTCCGCGATAATACGATGTGCATCGTTGCAGCGTTATGTTTCCATAATAATCGGGTAAAGGCTTATCGAAGTCCATATCAATGTCCTTAACATTTAACATTTTCAATTCTATTCCTTTCCTGTTAGCGGCCCTAAAAATAGCCTTTTCCTCCCACCTGACGGTATCATAAATCATAGAAATATTCATTTTTGATCGTTCCTTCCCTGCTTCTTTATATATTGATCGAGTGCAGTCTTTAGTATTTCAATCGCACGATCAACCTCTTCCTTGGAGACAGTGTAGGGTGGCAGCATCCTTATTGTGTTTATTCCTGAGTATAATGTAATGAGACCAAGATCAATCATATCCATAAGTATGGGAACGAATCTTACTCTAAGTTCCATGGCAAGCATCATTCCAATACCCCTCGTCTGTGATACCAGTCTATGGGAATCGGTTTCCTCATTCATTCTTTGAAGTGTGTATTTTCCCATTTCACTGGCCCGTTTTATCATCCCGTTTCTTAGTTCTTTTATTACCACTTCTCCTGCGGCACATGATAAGGGATTTCCACCAGTTGTAGAACTCTGCTCCCCAATTCCAAGTGACTCAACGAATTCTCTTTTTCCCACTGTTACGCCCATTGGTATTCCACCTCCAATGCCCTTGCCTATTGTCATTATATCCGGAGTTATTCCCCAGTTTTCGTGTGCCCACATCTTTCCGGTCCTTCCAAGTCCGGATTGAATTTCGTCCATTACCAGGAGTGTTCCATAGCTGGATGTAGCCTCCCTGACAGACGGGAGAAATTGAGGGTCTGGGAGATTGATACCACCCTCTCCCTGAATTGGTTCCATGAATACGGCTGCAACATCTTCCTTTTTTAACAAAGTATGAACATGTTCATAATCTCCAAATTTTACAAATTCAACACCCGGGATCAGCATGTCTTCAAAAGAACTCCTGTATTTTGCTGAATGTGTTATGGATAGGGCACCTAGTGTTTTTCCATGATAACCCTTCTCCATGCTTATGATTTTTTTTCTTTTAGTCGATTTAACCGCTATTTTTAGTGCCGCCTCTATGGCTTCCGCCCCGCTATTTGAAAGATACGCCATGTTTAGCCCCGTCGGTGTAACATTCATAAGTTCTCTAAGAAATCTCGCCCTCGCAGGGCTGTAAACTGATGTGTGCGTTATATATATTTCATCCACTTGCTTTTTTATTGCCTCTGTTATGGCATTATTTGAGTGACCAAGAATAGCGACTCCATACCCACTCATAAAATCAAAATATTCCTTTCCGTTCATATCCCATATTTTTGTCCCTTTAGCTCTGGCTGCAACCACTGGTATTTTCTGATATGTGCCCGCGAGGTAACGGTCTTCAATCTCCTCAGTAAGCCCGTTTTTCATCATTTTGTTATCACCGTCCTTATATTCGTGTTAATTGCGGCTGATATTGGCATTGGTCTATTTCCATTGGCAATAATTACCTCATTGGTACCAGATTCTATGGCTTCAATCGCGGCCATGATCTTTTTATCCATGCCATTCCCAACCAGTCTTAACATTTTTACAGCCTGTTTCATATTAAGTTTCTCCACTAATTTTCCGTTAAAAATTATACCATCGACGTCCGTTAAAAGGATCATCTTTGTGGCTTTCAATTCCCCAGATATAGCTGATGCAGCTCTATCTCCATCTACGTTCAGAGGTTCATGCTCCAGTCCAACCGCAATAGGCGCTACTACAGGGGTGATTTTTTCAGAAAAAAGATACTTAATGAACGTTCCATTTACCGATAATATCTTACCGGTGTATCCACCATCAATGAACATTTTCCTACCCTTCTCATTCATCGCTATTAACCTTTTTTTCCTCTCCGCAATAATCGTGGGCCCATCGATACCAGACATACCGAAGGACTTCATTCCAGCCTTTTGCAGTGCAAGAACTATGGACGCGTTAATGCTTCCACGCATACTCATTATATAGGTTTGCATCGTTTGAGCATCTGTGTATCTACTTCTTATTCCACTGGGAGAAGTAATAAATTTCGCCTCCATATTCAACCTTTTACAAAGATCGGTGACAGCAGGACCTCCACCATGGACAATCACATATTCATCATCTTTGTTCGATGAGAAATCTTTGGTAAAACTTTCTGATATACCATTTTTCATTAGACTTCCTCCCAGCTTTAAAACAATTACCACGATTTACACCAGCCGCATTGGAGACATCATTAACCCCTCTTTCTCATCAAATCCTTCCATAATATTCATTGATTGAATTGCGTTTCCAGCTGCTCCCTTTATTAGGTTATCTATTGAACCAATAGCAACTATCCTTTTTACATGCCGATCAATAGCGAATCCAAGGTCTATGAAATTTGAACCTACAACAAGTTTAGGATCAGGGTATTTATAGACCCCGCTTGGATCCATTATGAACCTAACAAATGGTTCTTCTCCATACATTGTTCGGTAAGCGTTCCATATATTCTGAATTTTAGGCTCTCTCTCTACAAATACACTACTTGTAGTTAGAATTCCTCGAACCATGTTAATTGAGTGTGCTGACATAGTAACTGTTACTTTGGTACCTGAAATAATAGAAAGTTCCTGCTCAATTTCTCCTATGTGCCTATGTCCTGATGGACTGTATATCCTTACTGAATTGTACCTTTCTGAAAAGTGAGTCGCCATGGATGGCTTATTTCCTGAGCCCGACGAACCTATTTTAGCGTCAATCACCACCACTCCATCCAGAAATCCTGCCTTGGCAAGTGGTGCAATGCTATAAATCGAAGAGCTTGCAATGCATCCTGGAACAGAAATGAAACGTGCCGACTTCATTTCCTCCCTGTGAAGTTCTGGCATGCCATAGACAAATTTCTGGAGAAGGTCAGGGGCTGGATGCTCCCAGCCATACCAGACTGGATAATCTGCCTGGTTCCTAAACCTGAAATCCGCACTCATATCTACAATCTTCACTCCCATTTCAGACATTTCAGGCACATGTTCAATGGATGATCCGTGTGGAACCGCCATAAAAACAATATCTACTTTTGATGCAGCTTCTTCTGGGGTGTCCATGGAAAATCTCATAGAAGTGAACCCTTTGAGATTAGGATGCGCTTTGAAAACATACTCCCCAGCATGCTGTTGTGAAGTTGCAACTTTGACTTCGACTTCAGGATGCATCAGAAGAAGTCGCAGTAGTTCCCCCCCAACATATCCCGATGCACCAACAATAGCTACTGTCTTCAATTAGTAATTCCCCATTCTAAACAGAAAATAGTGATCACTTTTTTACTAATATACGAAATGAAACCGTAAGATTCTGGGCTATTCATTCACCCCAATCCTCCTTTACCTCCTCTGCCACCTTGAGAAAAAATTTTCCAGGACTTTCTTCCTGTATTTCATAATCCAGTCCACAATCTCCACAACTGACAATTTCTCCTTTTAAGGCATCATCAGGGACTATAACCTTTCCACCACACATTTTACATTCCATATTCATTTTCATCCCCCCTAGATCCAAAACAGAGCCGTAAGCTATGCAACTCTTCTGGAGTAGCATTTAATGAGACTTGTTTTGTAGTATTCCATTTATTTTATATAAATATTAAAACGTTATTGCCATAATTAGTCTTAGTTAGATTAAAATGGTTAGAATTGAAATATTTATTAATAAAACTGTCAGAAATCTTGTCACCAGTGATACTATTATAGCAACATTCTTCAATAGATATGGTTCCAGTCAAGGAGGCAAAAGTAGTTAAAAAACCATTATTTTGGCTCAATTTTCAACATTTCACTTTTGTAAAATAACGAAAAACAGATCATATTTAATATAAAGGGTGTGTTTGTAATACAGCAATGCAAAATACTCCATAGAACTCCTAAATCATAAGTATCAATACAAGATAATTACGGTTGCAAAAGGTTAAAATGCTGATTGAAGAGCAGTCATTTGCAACTATAGTATGAAAAAAAGGAGTGTGACACAGACAAATCAACAACGGCAAGAATTTAACAATAAAAAAACTCTCAAAGGTAGGGTCATCAGATGTCAGAACATAAATTACGACTCTAAAATTATAATGTTAACAGAACCGTTTGGTACGATTTATAACTGATTAAACAAAGATAATTTAGAAGCGCTATGAAAGTTTTGATTTAGAAGATTTTTCAGACTCTCTGAGACTTATCTTCTTGCTGTGTTCCTTACGATACGTGCCAAGATCAACCTGACTTTGTACATTAACGAGCAGTTACTCTTCCCTGATGGGAAGTCTCTTCTGTAGAATCTTTTCTATAGAATAAAGTTTATACATTACTACATTCTGGAATCCTATTATTTCAGAAAGGAGTGAATATGTTCCGCTCTGATATATCAAGATCATTGAATATATAATTGATGTAGTTTTTACTTTATCTCTTAAAAAATAAACCACATATGAAGTGGACCTGAACAGACGTCATTATAAGTGTAAGTAAATCCTTTTCATACTGTAACGAAATTTATGATTGTCATCTTCTCTAATAACGTTTATCGTTAAACTGATAAGTTAACATCTTGCTCTACCAGATCTTGTAACGCATTCAGGAAAAAATTCAATTAAAACCTTTGAAAAATCTAAAACATCTATTCCTTCACTTAATTTAGTAGCAAACTAAAAAAAGAAGAATAGTATTTAGTATTAATGAAGGAAATGAGTGTGGAAGTTCTTAATTTGGCTCGAAACTTTGATGTTGAGAGTGGTAAGCCATCTGTCGTTGTATCATTTGGAAATTGCATAGATAGCACTCCAGATGTAAGAGAGAGGGTTGAAGCAAGTGGACAGACAGCTCAACCGGATAAAACAATTGCCAATCGAGTAATATTATTCGTGCCAGATGTATCTGAAACGCCATACATTCTTGGCTCTAAATGGAATTTAAAAATAGAAGATAATGGTTCCATATCAATAACAAGGGATATGTAAATATGACATTTACAAGTCAAATAACAAATTATTCTTCAAATGCTGGAGAGAGTCCAAAAATTTTATTTTATCCTACTCAACTTGCAATTAAAGAAGATAGACATAAAAGAAAACCTTACGAAGGAAAAAATGTCATTGGTGAAAAATTTTCAATCCCTACATCAATTCCAATAGGGCCTTTTGAAAGTTTCACAAATTCAGACCCTATTAAGACCTCAAAAAAGAGTCCAAGCAATATCTTAGATAATACCTTAGAAAAAATAGTAAAGACAAAATTCGCTTTCATTAGTCCTGACAATCTTTCATTGATAAAAAATTATATTTCTAAAATGCATGCAACGAACAACTACAATCCAATAAATCTATTACTTATGGTTGAGAAAACAAACAAATATTTACACGAAGTTACTCAATATGGAAAAGAAATTTTCACAGAGATAGAATATTTTTTAGACGAAGAGGATGAAAAGTTAGATGGAATATCGATAAATATTTATTTGCCAGTCAAGGATGCAAAAGAGATTTCTGATATTTGGAACTACCTGAACGAAAATATTGATTCCGGAGAAAGTGGCTCTGAAAGGATCTTTTTTAACATTAGAAAAAAGATGTAAAGTATGCAACCGAAAACTTTGCTAAGGCTTTCATCTGAATTTATTTCAATGATGTCTAAAATGTCAGATGATGATCTCATAGAAGGTTTAGTTAGAGCATCCATTGAAAAATCCTACTATTATGCATTCCTAGCAATTAGAGAAGCAATGACTGCAATTGGAATCCAGATAACTGGGACTTCTGTGGCGCATCATGAAGTCATCGAAAATCTAAAAGAATTCTGTGAGCCTAAAATGGCTAATATCTATAGTAGGAAGCTCAAAAGTCTAAGGTCTCAAAGAAATACGGCCACGTACGATCTTTCTAAAAAGATAGACAAAATTGACGCAGAATCTTTAATATTAGAAGTGGGAAAACTATTGGAGGAATTAAGTAAAGATAAAAATTTGGGTGCCCAAATATTAAATTATAAATAACGCTCCCACAATCACGTGTCATAACCACTTCAAGATTATATAAAGGAAAAAGAGAAAGCATTCAATTGTTTATATGCTCATTTACTAATCTCTATTGCAATATATATTTCTAAAAGCAGTTTCAAAGTTATAAGTAATCGATTCTAAAATGACTAAAATCA
>JAKBGP010000085.1 GCA_021833045.1 Thermoplasmata archaeon | reverse complement strand
CGAATGTGAGGAATGATGCAATGATCCTGTCATCGCCATACAAACTGTTGATCTTCTCCAGCATGATCTTTACAATTTCCTTCTCATTCATGCCTTCACTGATCTTTTCAACTGCATCCATGTTCTTTCCGAGTTTCTTCAGGTTTGTTTCGTTCTGGAAGAACATATACCTGATCATCCTCTTTGCCATTCCCAGATGATCTTCCATCTTTGCAATTGATATTTTGTGTGCAAGATCCTTTTCCATGTGGAAGAGGCATCTCTGCCTTCTTATTTTTGTGTTCATCCTTACAGATACTTCTTCCAATATGGATTCATAATGATATGTGGTTGAAACATTTTTGAACTCCACATGTGGCGCCTTCCGCAGTCGCATGTCATGTGATACTTCTATCCTATTTCATGATTTCGCCTCTTGTACTGGTTTTCCGGAAATCATCAACCAAAAGTTGAAAATGTTCCGTGATGCAAAAGTTAATGTCCTTAGCGCGATAACGAGTAGATTTGATCAATCTTATTTCAAACCATGTGCCTAACATTGCTGTTACAAATTACTCAATTAATATTTATAAATCTGCACCTGAACTTGTTTCCTTTTATACTCTGAAAAACAGAAAAAAATTCTTAAACATTAAGATACCTGGTTCAATTCCGATCACTGGTGACCTGTCTTATTTTGGGGGGGAGATTAATCTCAACAGAATTTTACCAAAATTTGCATTTAAAAAATTCTATGAATCACTCAAAATTATCGGTCATCCTAATGGAATTATGCACTACTCTGCACAATATATTGTCCCTTTTGACAAATCCACGAACAACATCGTTACCGTGCACGATATAATGGTACTAGCTGGTAAGGCAAAAGTATCAACGTTTGGTAAAAGAATCACCGAGAAAGCTGTCGCAGTCTATTCGAAGTATGAAAATGTTTTGACGGACTTGGATTATGTCAAAAAACAACTAATTGGATACGGATTCCAAGGAAATATAACTGTAATACCATATCCAGTTTCGGATTCGTTTGCACCAATTTCAGATAAATCAAAATTAAGATCTGTTCTCGGTCTTCCCAAAGAAAAAAAACTTATCCTTTCAGTTTCAGGGTTCAACTCAAACAAAAATATACCGCTAGTCAAGAAACTTACAAAGATTCTCCCAGAAAACTATAAAATAGTAAGAGTAGGGGGAGAAATTAAGGATTGTATAAATTTTGTAAACATAGACAATCAAACCCTAAATAAGATATATAATGCTTGCGATGTGCTTATTCAACCATCTACAGATGAAGGTTTCGGCGGACCAGTAGCTGAGGCTATGGCCGTCAAGTTACCAATGGTTATTTCGGACATTGAACCTTTTCATGAAATCACAGATGGTTTTACTTATTTTGCTGATCCTTTTAGTCCGGAGTCTTTTTTGAAGATCATTCTTGAAGCAATAGATAACCCCCAGGTTTATACGGAAAAGGCGTATATTCGATCTAAGCAATTTCATTATAAAATTTTTAGAGAAAAAATAAGGAGTTATTATATGGGAATACTCAGTAGCTACGATCATAGTTAGACCTTCGCTAATTGGATTCGAGAGAATGGAGTATACAGGACCTCCTGTCTGTGCATTCCATATCCATCACGTTGATCTCAATCTCCGCTATATTTAGCCAACTGCATGTTTTGGTGTATGGTGGAATTCTATTCTTGAGAGCCCTACCCACTCATCCTTTCCGAATGTTTCGGTGATGTGCTTTGCGAAGCGTGTATTGAGGTTAATCAGAACCATGTAAAGTTTTCTTGCAACGGGATACCTGTCAACAACTTCCTTAACAATAAAGGCAAAATCTCTCTTTGTTCTCACCTTTGTGACATTTTCAATTCTTTTACCTCAAAACGGATCTATGACAAAAAATATGTTCGCAGTGCTTTCTTTTTGGATTCATAATCATATTTTTCTGGTGATCCTAGTTTCATGGGTATGAGTTTCCTAAAGTCTGAGACAATCTGTTTTGGGTTTTCGTCTATGGAGATTACATGCACCTGATTCTACGAAAGGATACCGTAACCATATCGTTCGACGAGAAACCCTGAATACAGGCCATATCGCTGAAATCGGAAGAACTTCCTCAAGCACCGGGAAAACATGCCTCTTTTGCGAGGGATTATGAACATATCAGAAGGGGAGTCATATCCCTCCTCGCAGGAATAGATCTGCATACGGGCATTGCTACCCAGATAACGTCCCGTACACACAACTCAGATGATTTCATCAAATTCCTGAAGAAGCTTGATGAATCGTACCCGAAGAAGTTCAAATTGAGGATCACACTGGACAACCTCACGGTTCACACATCGGAAAAAACAAGGGAATATCTGTCCACGGTTTCGAACAGGTTCGAGTTTGTTTTCACACACCAAAACATGGCTCATGGCTGAACTTAGTTGAGACGCTGTTCAGCAAGTTCACAACGACAATGCTGAAGGAAGTAAGGTTGAAGAATGTGGATGAACTGAAGGAAAGATCTCTACTTCCAAGAACTTAACAGGTCCCAGGTTGTATTCAGGTGGAAGTACAAAATGGATGAGAGTGTTATAGCATAGGTATTAAGAGAACGATAATCTAGTGTCCTATGACAAGCCAAAGCGGAAAGCCATATTCTTCATTGCGGCCAAAAAGAAGATGAGATTAACCAATAGATAACGGATGGCTGACCCGAGAATTTACATGTGTTTGGATTTCTATAACAATGAAAGGTTGTATACAACATAAGGTATATTACACAAAGGGAGATGAAAAAAATGTATGAAAAAGTTTCAGAAATCTTATAAGACAATAATGTCTCCAATTAAGGGATTGAAGCAATGGGAATAAAGTTTAATGCAATATGTTAATTCTTTTAGCATGTATATAATCATCATATTCCACTTTGAATCCTGACTCCTCTAATTTCCTTACTAAAGGTATGGGGTTTTTATGGTAATGCATATATATCTCAGAAAAAGTGTTGATAATTTTAATATCAGTAGCTTCGAAGACATCATATTCACATCCCTCACAATTCATTTTCATAACCCAATCTTTTATAGCATATTTCTTAACTATATCTTCTAATGTTGTGACAGGAACCTCTACACCATCACTTTGAGAAATCGCACTTGATTCATTGTCATTGACGTAATTTGGATCTATTATTATATTTGTTTTATGTGCCCCAAGGGCATAGTTCAATATCTCTATCTTTCCTTGCAAGTGGTTTATTGCTACATTTCCTTCAGCTATTCTACACGAATAGGGAAATGCTTCAAGGACTATTACATTAACCGCACCATTTGCAACAAAATAAATTGCTGTATCTCCAACATAGCCACCGATATCTAAAACAAATTTATTTTTAACATTCAATTTCTTCCAGTCTTCATTAACAAATGTGGAAATCATTGTTTCAACACTATTATAATTTTTAATAGTATAGCTGAACCCCTTTTTATTGTATACAAAATAATATTTCTCGTTAGTGTTAAAATTTGCTTTAAAAAGTTCCCTTATAATCTCAACTCTATCCTCTGAAATTACTTGGTTTCCAGATTTAAGGGTGAGTTCATAGGGGGAAATTTTCAGTGCTAAAGCGACAATACACTGAATTGGACTTTTAGTAACTTTTATGACCAATCTTGTGTAATAGTAATAACTTTTGATTTTTCTCCATAATAACAATGTAAAGTTTTATTAAAGCGGTTATTATAAACTTTTGCATTGAAAGTCGTAATTTTGGCAGGTGGGTATGGTACACGACTTAGTGAGGAAACTCAGGTGAGACCAAAGCCCATGGTGGAAATAGGCGATGAACCCATAATTTGGCATATAATGAAAATATATTCATATTATGGGTTCAACGACTTCATAATTTGTGCTGGCTATAAGCAAGATATAATTAAACAATATTTCAGCAATTATTTCTTCTCACATGGAGATTTCGAAGTGGACACTCAAAACGATAGATCAACTGTACTAAGAAAACCTGATGAATCCTGGAATGTGAAGATAGTTGATACTGGAATTAGCACAATGACAGGAGGGCGCATCAAAAGAATCAAGTCATTACTTGATGGAGAGACTTTCATGTTAACATATGGAGATGGTCTTGCCGACATCAATATCCAAGAAGTTGTTGAATATCACAAGAGTCATAAAAAATATGCTACGATTACCGCAGTCAAGCCAGTTGGTCGCTTTGGGGCTCTTGTTTTAAGTGAAGATGGAAAAGTGGTACAGTTTACAGAGAAACCACCCGGGGATGGAATCTGGGTGAATGGAGGGTATTTTGTGCTTGAACCGGAGGTAATTGACCTAATTGAGAACGATAATACAGTATGGGAAGAAGGTCCACTAAGTTCCCTAGCTATAAGTGACCAGCTAGTCGCGTACAAACACCATGGATTCTGGCGACCAATGGATACTATGTCTGATAAGCGTTTCCTTGAACGGTTTTGGAGTGATAATAGTGCTCCATGGAAGGTTTGGAATAAATGAAAGTATTGATTTCTGGCGCCAATGGATTTGTTGGCGCCAATCTTGTAAGATCAATGCTTAGTGATGGTAACGAGTTGGTTGCATTAATTAGACCAAACAGCCAGCCATGGAGACTGCTCGAAATTAAAGATAAAATCACTATTGTATATGGAGACATTACAAATCGAGAAAGTATCAGTAAAATTCTATCCGAAAATAACCCTGATGGAATTATAAACACTGCCATTTACGGTGGATATCACTACCAAAATGATGAGGACCTTATTTACAAAACAAATCTTGATGGTACCAGGATTTTATTAGAGGAATCGATTAAAACAGGGTTCGAATGGTTTATAAACACAGGGAGCAGTTCAGAGTATGGAGAAAAAGGCTCTTTAATGCGTGAATCAGATATCGCAGCACCAATTGATTCCTATGGGATATCTAAATTAGCAGGTTCCCTTTATTGTCAGGCCAGAGCCAGAAAATTGTCATTACCTATATTCACCCTCAGACTTTTCTCAATATACGGATATATGGAAGAACCGAACAGACTAATACCACATCTCATTGTTTCAAAATTAAAAGGGGAAACAGCCCAACTGACATCTCCTAATTTTGTAAGAGATTTCACTTTCATTGAAGACGTATGTAATGCATATCATCAGACAATTGTGCAAAGAAATGCCCTTCCCCATGGTGAAATATTTAATATTGGCACCGGAATTAGCTCCAAAATTTCTGATATTGTTGACACACTGTCTACTATCTTCGCTAATAAGTTTTCAGTGAATTATAATTACAAGCAAGGTCGTGTTAGCGATAATTTTTTATTATGGGCAGCGGATATAACAAAAGTTGATGATTTTCTTTCCTGGAGGCCTACTAATGATCTTAAGACTGGATTGACAAAAACTTATAAATGGTTTGAAAAAAATTGGGTAACCTACAAGGAGTGGTATAATGGATAACCTGAAAGACTTGATTAAAGAATTGAGGAAGACAGTTATAGATCTTCATGAACATTCAAAGACATCACATATAGGCTCTAGCTTATCATGTATTGATATTTTGTCGGTACTATATTTCAAAATATTGAATATAGATCCTGCTGATCCAAATATGAAGAGTAGAGACAGATTCATTTTGAGCAAGGGACATGCAGCTCCTGCACTCTATGCTATCCTTCAAAAGCGTGGATTCTTTTCAAGCGAAATACTCAGAAAGTATGGTGAAGATGGGACTATTTTGTTTGAACATCCTGAAAAAACATCTATCCCTGGTATTGAAGCATCTACAGGATCTCTTGGACATGGGCTTTCTATTGGCTTAGGGATGGCATATTATGCTAAACTTAATAATGAAACTTACAGAACATTTGTTCTCTTAAGCGACGGTGAATGTCAAGAAGGGTCTATTTGGGAAGCATCTATGCTTGCTTCAAGCCTAGGATTGGGAAATTTTGTAGCGATTGTAGACTATAATAATCTCCAAGGTTTTGAAAGAACAGATAACATCCAATCTGAAACAAAGATCTCCTCAAGATTTAAGGCTTCGGGGTGGGATGTTCACCAGATAGATGGACACAATATTGAAGAGATTGAGTCCACAATTAGGAAAATATCCGTAAATGGCAACTCTCCTGTGCTAATATTGGCCAAAACCACTAAGGGGAAGGGCATATCCGAAATGGAGGGCAAATTGGAATGGCATTATCGCTCTCCAACATCTGGACAGGCAGTGGCTTTCAAAGCGGAGGTAGAGAAAAAATGAGAAAAGCATTCATCAACACATTGTCTAGAATGTGCGAAGCGGATGAGAACATTATATTATTAACAGGAGACCTAGGATTTGGTGTATTTGAAGAATTTAAGGAGAGGTTTCCAAAACAATACCTTAATGCAGGTGTTGCGGAAGCAAACCTTATCGGCATGGCTGCTGGCCTTGCCATGTCAGGAATGACTGTCTATGCATATTCAATTGCGCCTTTCTTAGTGTATAGGGCATTTGAGCAAATCAGAGATGATGTTTGTTATCATAATCTTCCTGTTCGAATTGTTGGTGTAGGGGGTGGCCTTGCTTATGGAAATGCTGGACCTACACATCATGCAACTGAAGATATAGCACTCATGACCGCATTACCAAATATGACTGTAGTATGTCCAGGTGATCCTATAGAAGTTGAGAAAGCCATCTTTGAATCACAAGGCATTCAAGGGCCGATATACTTTAGATTAAACAGATCAGGAGACAGATATATACACAAAAATACGGCAATCGATTTCAAAATTGGTAAGGGACTCAATGTCAAGGATGGTAGAGACATATTATTAATAACAACTGGAAATATGCTTGAAGTAGGTGACAAGGTCTCTTATGAACTGGATGAGAGAGGTTATTCCACAAGCTTAATAAGCATGCATACCCTAAAACCTTTTGACACAACTTTACTCAGAAAAGTTTCACTTGGAAAGAAATTGATAGTTAGCTTAGAAGAACACTCACCATATGGAGGACTTTCCTCTTTAATATCACAAACTATTGTTCAAGAACGATTAGGAATAGAATATTTACCATTTACTCTCCCAGACTATTTTACTAAAATTTCTGCTTCGCAGCATTATCTAAGAAAAGCCTATGGGTTAGATGGTCAAGCTGTTTTACAGAAGATAATAGAAAGGGTACTGAATTAGGAGACGATTAAATGAATGATTTTTTAAAGTTCTATAATAAAAAGAGAATTTTCATTACAGGTCATACTGGATTTGTTGGTTCATGGGTTACTAAATGGTTACTACTACTAGGGGCCGATGTTTGTGGTTATTCACTCTCTCCACCAACAAAACCTAGTATGTACGATTCCCTATCACTCCAATTACAAATAAAAAACGTAAGGGGAGATGTTCTAGACAGAGAGTTACTAAAGAAAACAATTGAGGATTACCAACCGGATATTGTTTTTCACTTTGCAGCTCAGCCAATCGTCCTGGAAGCTTTAGAAAATCCATCGCATACTTTTAATACAAATATTCTTGGAACAGTTAATTTGTTAGATATAGTAAGAAAGTCTGGAAGCGCTAGGTCAGTAATTGTTATGACGAGCGATAAAACCTACAAAAATAACGAATGGGTATATTCATATAGGGAAATTGATCCTCTCGGAGGTTTGGATCCATACAGTGCAAGCAAATCATGCCAGGATATAGTCGTCAACTCATTTATAGATAGTTATTATCGTGATTCTGGCATCTCACTGTCCTCCGTAAGAGCAGGCAATATAATCGGTGGAGGTGATTGGGCTCAGTATAGAATTGTGCCAGATTTAGTGAGAAGTATCACAAGCGAACAAATTGTAACTATTCGCAATCCAAATTCAATAAGACCTTGGCAATTTGTGCTTGACCCACTTAACGGAATTTTGAACCTCGTTTCTAAGATGTGGAATGTTCCCAGTCTTTCAGGCGCATGGAACTTCGGTCCAATGGAAATGAAATCTATACCAGTAATAGAACTGGTTAGGAAATTTGTATCGGAATGGGGAAAGGGAGCGTACAAAATAGAGTCAAATATCTCTACAAAGGAGTCACACCGTCTCCAGCTCGACATAAGCAAGGCTACCAATGAATTAGGATGGCAACAAAAATATAATTTTCAGAAAAGTTTAGAGAAAACTGTAGAATGGTATAAAAAGTATTACTTCGACAAATCCAAATCATCAGAAGTAACAACAAGGCAAATAAATGAATACATGGAGATATAATCATGGAGGTAAGGGAAATCTGTTCCAATGTTCATGAAGTTATCCTTTCAATATGTATCCCAACATACAATAGA
>JAKBGP010000084.1 GCA_021833045.1 Thermoplasmata archaeon | reverse complement strand
CCTTCCTTTCTTATCTGGCACACCGATATTTATCTCCCGATCAAATCTTCCGGGTCTTCTCAGTGCAGGATCAACTGCATCTATCCTGTTGGTGGCTCCAATCACAATCACGTGACCTCTTTCCTTTAGACCATCCATAAGTGTCAGCAACTGGGCGACAACCCTCCTTTCTACCTCTCCCTGCACCTCTTCCCTCTTTGGGGCTATGGAGTCTATTTCATCTATGAAAATTATAGACGGTTCTTTTTCTTCTGCATTCGTGAATATTTCACGCAGTTTCTGCTCACTCTGTCCATAGTATTTGCTCATTATCTCTGGTCCGTTTATTGAAAAGAAATTAGCCCCTGATTCATTTGCAACCGCTCTTGCAATTAATGTCTTTCCAGTTCCTGGCGGACCAAACAGCAGTACACCTTTTGGCGGTCTTATCCCCAGTCTTTCAAATAGCTCAGGGTGCTTGAGTGGAAGTTCTATTATTTCTCTGACTTTTCCAAGCTGATCTGATAACCCGCCAATATCTTCATAACTTATTCTTGAAACGTCCTCAAGTACCTCAGAAGCTGGTTCTTCTCTTATTTCAATCTTTGTAGTTTCCCCAATTTCAATGGGTACCTTTGGTGGTACAGTCTTTACAACCTTGAACAGTAGACCTGAGTGTCCTGCCAAAGTAAGTCCTGGAACACTTATATTATCCTGTTCTATCATTGGCCTCCTAATGAGAGCCCTCTGAACAAAATCATCTATACCTTCACCAAACTTTAATCTCTGCTCCTTTCTAATAATTGGTGCGAGAACAACTCTTGTAGCTATATCGGTCTTCACTTTTTTGACCTTTACTTTATCACCGATTGAGGCACCACAGTTATTCCTCATTACACTGTCAATCCTCACAATCATCTTGTTCTCATCTTCAGGTCGTGCTCTAAAAACTCTTCCCACAGTTCTCTTGGACTTTTCTATTTCTACTACATCTCCAATTTCCACATTTAACTGGAACCTTGAATCCTCATCCAGTCTTACTCTGGACATCCCAGGGTCAGTAGAATTAGCCTCTGCAACCCTTAAGGTGATTCCTTCCATATTAGAACCTGACATATGTCTATAAGGACAAATCACTATATAATTTTAGAGTCTTAAAATAAAATATTACTTGCTTTTAAAAGGAAATTACCTAATATAATTAATACCCATTCTATCAAACTTAATATCTAATATTTTAATGCATAACTATCATCTTTAGATAGGACTAAAAAAGAGTTGTCTGTCTATCATCCTTGTCATCCGGATGATTTATTGGCCATGTTGACCTGTCGAGTCCAAGTTTTTCCTTAAGCAGATCCACTGTGTGCGGAGAGAATCCTTCATAATGATTATTTGCAAATATGTATGCAACTCTGCCTTCATCATTTCTTATAATCTCAGCCCACCTTGTTATATCATCATCCCTCTCCCTTTGAACGGTTCCAAATTCTGTTTCATTAATACTTCTATCTCCAAGCAGTCTTAGATAGATAGAATTGCCTGTGTGCCATAATACTTTCTTTGTGAATGGGGAATCAGACCAGACTGTTATAATATTATAACTTTCAAGCAGTGACTTAGTTTTATCATTCAGCCATGAATTATTCCTGAATTCAACTGCAAATTCTAAATCCTTCGGCAATATTTTTATGAAATTCTCAAGGAGACGAGGATCAAAATTAAGGTACGGTGGGAACTGTATGAGAATCGGTCCTAATTTATTATGGAGCAACCTCATTTTGCTAATGAAAAGTTGAAGTTTATCCTCTACATCACGGAGAAGATTAACATGCGTTATGGTTCTGTCAAGTTTTGGGCAGAATTTAAAGTTCGTTGTGGTAGATTCGTACCATGATGAAACTGTTTTTACTGAAGGAGTAGAATAATAAGTTGAATCAACTTCAACAGAGTCGAACGTATTCGAATACATGGAGAGGAGTTTGTTTAGATGAGAACCTTCAGGATAAAATTTACCAATCCACCTGCTGTAACTCCATCCTGAACAACCCATATGAAGATCATCCGTGTACACAAACACAAATAGTCAATCTCAATATTTATAATATCTCCAACTGGATACAATTGAGGCCAAACATTTTAACAATCTGGTAGTAATGTTTAAATGCCTTTCATCCTTTATTATATATGGATAAGTTTTACTTTAAGAGTTATGGAATTGAAGTTGGTTCGGCTTCAAATTTAAAAGAACTTAAGAGCGAAATAGCTAGACTGTCTAAAGAAGATCCACTGTGCGTAGAGTATCATCTGAAGGAAGGGCATATTCAGAGCTGGCTTCTTTATATTGGGGAACCAGACGCAGCAAAGCAAATCTCTGAGGCAAAGACTGTTGAGGAATTGATGAAGCAGCTTGGTATTAGTAAATCATCGGGAAAGAGGGTCGTAAAGAGCAGTACATCAAGGAAGAAGGCTCCTAGTGGCACAAAAGGTAAAAACACAAAGAGTGGAAAGTAAAAACCAATTTTTCAGAATTAACCCCATTTAATGGAATTTGTCTTTCCTTTGTCCAGAGATGGAATCCAAATCAATATATGATAGAGGTTCAAACCAAAGATATTGGAAAAGAATTAGCGTAGTTTAACAGATATTTTAAAAAATTCTTCTCATTATCTAAAATTACTTTGATAGCTGTTAAATCAGGTACCAAACGAGAAGAAGCCTAATTTTAGTTAAATCTGCAGGCCTTCTGTTATAAAAAAGGAAGAAACAATGGGGAGAAAATTTCCAGCAATTTCATGAATACGAGACCCATTTGATCAAGTATAAATTTTTAGATATTTAAGAATAAACTTTCCAGTTATCTCATTTTATGATATGCCATTCTATATAAAATATGATAAATTTTTATACCTCACGACAAATGCCCCTTACATGTGGAGTTCTGAAGTCCTTGATATGTGTGCTATAATAAGAATTAGGCAAAGATTCCCACGCGAATTGCGTCTATTTAACAGAAAAATGATGTTAGAAAACTCCTTCTTTTTTCTTAGCCGGGAAAATAAAGAACTCTATTTCTACAGAAACCTGGAAAGAAAGTTATCAGATCTTGACAGGGTTAATCTTGAAAAAGATTCTGAATTTGAAGGAACAAGGATGAAGATCGTAAGCGATATGTTCTTACAGATAAAAGTTGAAGACGAGCTATTTTCACTCTTGAACAAACTGAATGAAACGAAATGGTCAAGGGTTAATCCATGTATACTCTCCCATTCTCAGGATGCATATATTCAGCTTGAGTTTATTGATGATTCTAGGGAAAATGTGTCAAAAATTCTTCTGGAATTCGTTGACACTCACGTTCAGGAGGTTGATATAATTTATTTTGGAAGGCAGAGTCCAAAGATGCCGTATATAATAAAACTTTTTCTTGAATTTGGAGGTAATATTAATGATCTATTCTTAATAAAAACTGAATGGCATATGACTTTACAGAACATTCAGAATGAGAATAGTGGCGTTTTCCAAAATGAGGGAAAATTCATTCCAAACTATTTCACAAACGGTTCCCATGATAAACTAATTTTCAAATTAAATAACGTTGAAAGTGCTGTTAGGTCAAATATGGTAGATGTAAGTATACCATCAGGAGTGTTTGAAATAGATGTTAAAACAAACTTTTTTTCTGATTTTAATAATGAGATAGTTAGTAAATACTATGGAACCCTTTTTTATGAAGCTGAGATAAAGGAAAGTATCCTTACAAATTTTTACATCGTTGACAAAAACATTTCGTCGCTATTCATGGCAGGCTTAAAGAAGCACTGGGACCTTCCAAAGAGATCAATTCATAAAAATATTATGATATCAGCAATGGAACTTGGTGAAATTTATAAACAATCTGATTTGAAGGAACTGGAAAAAATTTGAGATAGTAGAAATTCGTTTCAGATAACTTACCTTAAAAATTCATAATCATTCAAATATGCTCCAGTCGGGATTTGAACCCGAGTCGAGAGATTGAGAGCCTCTAATGCTTGGCCTGGCTACACTACTGGAGCTTAACTGGCTATTGTAAATTGAGATTTATTACTTTTGATTTGTGTTACAACCTAACATTTAAGGCTTTTCTTTATTAAACTATGATTCGATCACAATAATATGCCGGTGATTGGTTGTGGCCTGGATTCCTTTGCAGGAAGCCCAGAGAAGAAAAGTAAGAAGAAATTCACCATCAATATTTTCGTTGTAATTCTCCTTCTCCTTGGATATATAAAATTTCTTATAAAGAGGTAACAACTCTTTTTTCCAGTTCCTCGGAAAAGTTCTCCACAATATCTGCCATTTTTGAGGTATCGTCGGGAGGTATAAATGAAAGGAAGCTCTTTAAAAATTCATCGTGTACTTTTCTCATTTTCTCAATGAATTCCTTCCCCTTTTCAGTTAGTTCAACATATATAACCCTTCTATCATCTGAAGATCTAACCCTTTTTACATATCCCTTCTCTTCCATCTTGTCAGTCATTCCTGTTATCCAGGCCTGTGTTACAAAGTTCAGGTCCGCGAGATTAGCCATGGTTTTCTTCCCAGATTCGGCAAGAATTCTTAATATTCTATATTCGAGAACATTACTCCCAACTTCATCAAATTTCTTTTCCATTCCGTTGTACATAAGCTTGTATATAGTTCCAAGGCTTCTCCAAATTCTTGTATAATCATCAACCTGATTATTTTCACGATCCATCTTTTTCACCATTACATTAATTTAGCATCATACTACGAATTTCTCTCTGAGACCATTTCTTAATATTTATAAATTCCATCTATTTTATTAATTGATTACATGACTGTATAAAATGTTTATTAGTAAAATGTTAGGTATTTAAGGAATACCATCTGTAACAAATATAGTAAGATACACTTTTGCAAGATAAATCCTATCATTTACCTTATATTGCTTAAGAAAATTCAGGGTCATGGAGAATATTCAATCCACCAAAATACAGATGAGATACGGCGATTTAGACGCACTTGGGCACGTGAACAATGCAGTGTTTTTGACATACTATGAACTGGGACGAACAAACTTCTTCAGAGAGTATTTGGGAGGATTCATCTCACGGGATGTTAGTTTCGTAGTGAATCATGCTGAGATAGATTTTAGAGCACCCATTCATTTTGAAGATGAACCTGTTGTACTCACATGGATATCAGGTCTCGGCAGAACTAGCTGTGTATTTAGCCATAAAATTATATCTGAAGACTATAAAAAAATATTTTCAGAGGGAAAGACCGTTGTCGTATGGGTCGACAGTAGTTTACGAAAAAAGGAGATACAGACGGAACTGAGAGAAAAGCTTGAAAAGTTGATGATAAATTATGTTTAAAAAACCAATTAAAGTAATACTATGGGACTTCGATGGAACTATATATCACTCTGAAGACTCCTACAGGGAATATGCAAAATGTATTGAAAGCGTAATGAAGAACAGTGATTCCTTTGCAAATAAATCAATGCAGGTAATCAAGGATAAAGAAAATAAAGTAGGCGATGATGGCTGGGCCATTATTGCAAATCTAGCCAATGGTTCTGTATCCAGGGAAGAGATGGACATGTGTTTTGCCAGAACCAGAGAAAAAATGAATGAAGGTAAGATTAAAATTAACCTGCAGAGTACAGCAGTAAAGATACTAAAAAAGCAAGAAATAAGGCACATATTACTTACAAACACTCCAGAGAAATACGTAATTCCATTACTTGAAAACTTTGGGATAAAGAATCTTTTTTACCGAATAGTTTGCTCTGCTAAAAAACCAGATTCATTCAAAAATGTTATGAATGATTTGTTAACTACAGAAAACATAAGATCAGAAGACATATTGAGCATAGGAGATAATTACAAAAATGATATCATACCATCAATGGAAATGGGATTCAAAACTGTGTTTATCCAGAATTACCAGCGAGATTCAAAAGCTGATCTCACTGTCAAACAATTGGAAGATGCTATACCATTCATAGAAAATTTTGTAAAAAATTAATTTTCTTCTTCCTCTTCAAGATCCTTAAAGATAATCAGGTGCTCACTGGCAACCCTGAATTTGATTTCACCCTGAAGCTTGCTGAGATGATCCCGTTCCGTAAAACATCTCATTCGCACGTCGTTATAAAGGAAGGTTATCATTCTTCTCGATCCCATGAACTGGTTTTCAACGACCTTACCTGTGAATGGACCTGCCAGATCAGGCACTATATCCTCATATCTTATTCCCGTGTCCGTGTCGATGTTCATTCCTGTAAGCATGGTCGCAGTCTTCCCATCAATAATATTGATCTCTCCAACAAAACCAGATACAAATCTAGTTTTTGGGTGTCTGTAAAGTTCTTCGGGATTGCCTGTCTGCTCAATCTTGCCTTTATGTATTATAACCATGCTGTCTCCAAGGGCCATCCCCTCTACCTGATCATGCGTTACATGTATTGCCGTTAGTTCAAATTCCCTCTGGATTCTCTTTAAATAATCTCTTAGATCAACCCTTACCTTTGCATCCAGATTTGAAAGTGGTTCATCCAGAAGAAGAATATTTGGTCTTTTTATAACTGCTCTCGCAAGGGCTACTCTCTGTTGCTGACCTCCGCTAAGTTCTCTTGGTAACTTAGAGAGCTTATCATCGAGCCCCATGATATTGGATATCTCGCTAATCTTTCTATCTATTTCTCCCTGATTCATTTTTAGCTGGATGAGAGGGGTTGCTATATTCTGATAAACGCTCAGATGAGGATAGAGAGCATAATTCTGGAATACAAGACCTATACTTCTCTTCCATGGTGGACTGTTCAGTATGTCCTTTCCTTCTACGATCATTGTTCCTGTATCAGCGGTTTCCAGACCAGCAATTATTCGAAGAAGTGTCGTCTTTCCAGATCCAGAAGGACCGAGGATGGTAAGATAGCTCTTCTCATTAAATGTAAGCTCTGGAACGTCAAGGGCAGTAAAATTTCCAAATGTCTTTTTTAAATTTTCAATCTTTATTTCACTCAATTAACATTACCTCCGGTTCTCCACAATTTATCCACTCTGTTCCTAACAATTATAACCAGTATAATTGATGGAATAATGCTCAGGATACTTGAAGCTGCGAGCATTCCATAACCAACTGCTTCGTGACCTATTGCCCCTCCTATAAGTATCGTAATAGTTTGAGCCCCATTTGGATAATATATACTAAGATTAAATGGTGAGTATGTAAGTGCAAGAGGGAATATAAGGGCACCCCAGGCAAGTATGAAAGCATAGAGGAATGTCACAAACATACCGTCATAGCTTAAGGGTACAATGATCTTTCTTAGGGTTCTAAAGAGATTCATTCCATCCATATTTGCTGCCTCCTCAACATGTTTGGGGAAATTTTGATAAAAGTTATACATCATCCATATTGAAAGAGGCAATATGAATACGGGGTATGAAATAATCAATCCACTTATCTCATTTAACTGTCCCAGTGATGCTATAATATTATGCATAGGTATAAGGAAAATGATTGTTGGGAGGGAATAAATAAAAAGTACAAAGCCTATGAATTTAAGTCCGCCAAGTTTATACCTTGCAGCAACGTAGGCTGCAGGAAGACCTATCAACACAACTATTGCTGAAGCGACAAGAGAGGCAATAATACTAGAAGTAAAATATGGTATACCGGTGTTTATGGCAACTTTATAATTGGATAGGGTGAGATGCTTCGGATAAAACATGGGTGGTATTCTTATTATTTCAGATAAAGGCTTTATGGAATCAAGTCCTAGGAATACTACTGGCCCTATAAGGAATATTATAAAAAGTGCCATCCCGACATAAACCAGGACTTTTGGAATTTCTTTATTGGGCAGATATTTCATGCCTGACTTCCACATTCTTGAAGTTCTTACCTTTGTCTTTCTCAGAGTGAAATAAACAAACACAACCGTAAACAATGAGGAAAGAACAGAAACAATTATTATTATAACAGCAGCGAGTCCTATATCCTGCCCATAATAATTTTGATAAGCAAAGTATGATAGATCATTAATACCAAAAGGGCTTGAATATGAATTGAGAACGTAAATTGGATCAAAAGTGAATGAACCATACATTAACATCAGAACAAAAGCAGAAAGTATGTTTGATTTTATATACGGAAGTTCTATGTTTATCAGCTTTCTGGTACCCCTTATTCCATCCATTGAGGTTGCTTCTTCTATGGAAGGCGGTACAGACTTTAGACCTGAATAAATTATGAGCGTTGCCAGGGGAAGACTGGACCAAACATCAACTAGAACAACACTCCAGGCTGAAAGGAATATATTTTGATGACCTATATAATACGGAATACCATAGGATGGATTCATCATCAGGAGCCAAATGTTTGCTGATGTCACCTGTGGAATGAATGAAGGAAGCAGGATAAGCGGGATT
>JAKBGP010000083.1 GCA_021833045.1 Thermoplasmata archaeon | reverse complement strand
ATTCATGAAGAACTTGAATTTCTCTTTTATTTCACCATCTGGTGCCATATATGTTACACTGCTTTCCTTCTCTCCCAGATCTATTCCAACTACGAAACTGTTCATACGATCAATACGCTTCTTCCCCTTATCCATTTTATCCCTCCACCAGCGGCTCTTATGGCTGACTAAGAGCCGCTTACTGAAGGCTGACCGCCCGGAGAATTTAGTATTCTGTCAGAAATGCTCAAAATTTGGATGTATCCATAAGAATAACAGAAAGGGAAATATTTTCCACTGCCTGAATTGCAATTTTGAACTTCATGCGGATCTCAATGCAGCAAGAAACATTGAGGTACTTGTTAAATCTGAAAACTTCAGGCTGTTGTCAACAAGCCAATCGTTGTGGTTCGATGAATTCATACCTACTGGCATGAGGGGGACCAGCAGCAAGCCCCTTCCGTCAGAAAGGGGTAGTTGACACACACTAACCACACTATTTAAACAACAATGATATTCACTGCAAGAATAAGGAAAAAATATATGCCAAAAATAAAAAGTATTGCCGAACTGAATACGCTTGCTGCCATTTCAAATTTTATACCCCATTTCAAGTATGATTTTTTTACAATTATACTGAATATTATAAGATAAAGAATTATTCCTGGGTAAAAAAAGTAAAAAGGTTCTATTCCCTGGCTGTTCATAACACTTATTCCTGCGGTTATCCACCATCCAATCTGAAGAGGATTCATCATCCCAGTCGTAAAACCTTTGAGATATCCAAAATAATTCTGTTTACTCGGTAATTTCACTTCATCTTCTTTCTCAGGAAGATTTTTGAGTATTGAAAATCCGAGAATGATGAAATAGATGCCACCAATAGCATAAAGTTCATCATAAATCGAGGAAAGGTTTATGGAATTCCTCAGGTAAAAAACAAAGATCATCAGGATAAAATCTGCTGTCATTGCCCCAAAACCAACCAATACGCCGCTCTTAACAGATGTTCTGGATCTTTCCACAATCATTGCTGTTATGGGGCCTGGCGGGGCTGCCATAGAAATACCAAGGGATGTTCCTGCAAGGACGGTGAATATTGTTAGCAATTACAAGGGAAATTATCTGTATTAATTAATATTTGTTATTTTTGAGTCTATCTAATCTTTAATTGACATTCTTTCGAAATTCTTCTCACATGATGTGATTGTTCCTGGGGGTTTCCAGATTTTTCTATTTCTAGAAAAACATGGAAGTAATCAGATTCCTTGCATCTTTCAATTCCACATCCATAGATGAATCATTTCTCATTTTGAAATCCACTTTGGACTGAAAAGGTATTTCCCGACTCTCTTATTTTTTAAACGGTTATATTATAACTTCCATTTCCTTCAATTTGGTGGATATCTTTGGTTCAAATTCCATTTTCGATAAGACATTCTGCTCAATGTCTAAACCAGGAGCAATTTCAACGATTTCAATTCCCTGAGATGTGAGTTCCATAATGGCTCTTTCAGTTATGTATGTTATTTTCTTTCTCTGACCTGATGCATTTTTTCCACTGAAAAATATTCTATAAACATCATTTACAAATTTCACGGTATCTCCATCTCTGTTTATTTTCAACCTGCCGTTTGACAACTGGCAATCAATTTTTCCACCCATAAATTTACCCATGAAAAACGTAGCAGGAGAACCCTGCGCTATAACAGGAAAACCCCCCGGTCCAGTGATCTTACCTGGGATAAAGGATGGATTCACATTTCCAAATCTATCAACCTGAAGAAACCCCAGTGCCGCCATATCGATAATTCCACCTTCATAATTTGAAAACATGTCCGGAATCGTGGATACAGCAAAGAATCCCTTACACACACCAAAATTTTCCCCCGAAAGCGAAACTCCACCCCATGGTCCGGATTCGACTACAGGAACTATACGATCTTCAAGGCGATTCTCATAGATGTATCTGCCAATGGATGCAGGAATTCCCACACCAAGATTTATCATGATGTGATCCTTATTTCCCAGTGCTTTAATCAGCCTCATTATTCCCTGTTGCACAATAATTTTTCCCGCAACGTCCAGTTCCTTTTCCTTCACAGAAAATTCAGGACTCGCAATATAGCTGTTCCCAACCGAAACTTCAGGGTCGAATGACAACTGTGGACTCTGGCAGTGAAATTCCTTGGGGGATATTATGACAGAATCTACCAATGGCCACGGCACCTCCACTTCATGTGGAGCCATGGTGCCTCCATGCATCACCCTGCTAACCTGGGCATACACTTTCCCGGATACAGGTTTTGCCTTTGTTGCCTGTGCAATCGTAAGAACTGTACCTCTGAAGGGCTCGTCAGTCACTGAAAGATTTCCCTTAGCATCTGAAATTGACGCTCTGATGAATGCAAAATCTGGTTTTGGGCCCTCAAAAAATAGTGATTTCTGACTGTCTACCTTGATTTCACTGATCTTACAGAGATTCTGCTTCCTGGCGACATTGTTCAGCGTCCCACCCTGAAGTTCAGGATCGAGATATGTTCCCACACCTATCCTGCTTAACAGTCCTGGCCTGCCAGATGCAATTTCCCTGAGCCAATATGCAGTAACACCAATGGGCCAGCTGTATATGGGCATTCTTTCCTCCAGAGCAATTTTCTGGAGATATTTAGAAAAGCCGAGGAACGGTACAAGAATTCCTCTTATAAATTTACTGTCATTGTATTCGTAAATATATTTCATTATTAAATCCAGCCCCCGTCCTGAAGCCGCTGGCAGTGCATCACACACAAGAAAAAGATCTGAAGGCTTGCCCGTTTTGATATATGTTTCCAAAAGCAAATTCATGAGATATTCTGGCGTTGTTCCAAGGTTGAAACCGGATATCGCAACGACAGAACCTTTAGGAATAATTTCAGAAAAATCAGGATATTCAAGGAACTCTGCTACCATTATAATCATCAAAACATCATTCAAATATATAGAAATGTTTGCACTGACATATCAGGCAGTAAAGTAATCGGAGTCAATTTGGGATGAATTAATATTTACATATTTGACAGCATACGATGGTTGTTTTTTCAAAATGTTAAAATAAATTAAACCATTCTAATTTCATGAGTGAAAAAATAAAACTTAGATGGAATGGACATGCGTGTTTCGATATGGAGGACCTCGAGACTGGGAAAAAACTGATTATTGATCCTTTCATTGAAGGTAACCCTTCATCCAAAATCAGGAAGGAGGATATTAAGACAGACGTGGTGGTAGTGACACATGGGCATTCTGATCATGTTGGGAGTGCACCATTCATCTGTAAGCAGAACAATGCTCCACTCGTTACCATGGTTGAACTTGCATGGATTCTTTCAGAGAAAAATGAGGGGCTTAAGGTTCATGACCTAAATTTCAGTGGCACTACTGAAGTTGCAGGAATAAATATTACTGCAGTGCCTGCAATGCATTCATCAAGTTATGAAGGAATGTATGCAGGGAACCCTGGGGGAATGATACTTGATTTTGGAGGAGTAAGAATATATCATGCCGGAGATACAGGACTTTTCAAGGACATGGAATTGATTGGTTCCGTCTACAGGCCAGATATTGCTCTGCTGCCCATAGGGGGGCATTACACAATGTCACCGCAGGACGCTGCAAAGGCTGTTACTCTCATAAACCCACATATTGCCATACCTATGCATTACAACACATTCCCACCTATTACTCAGAATCCAAAAATTTTCAAGAACCTGGTGGAAATCAATTCAAGAACCAAGGTTATAATACCTGCAATTGGTGAAGAAATTACCTTAGATTCAGTGAAATTGCACTCTCACTGAATCTACTGTTCAAATTTTAACTGAGTAGATAGATTCACATCTCTCAATTTTTCAAGATCGCTATCTTCCAGAATGAATCTTTTAATATCATCTTCCCTTCCTGATGTTCTTATTATTCTTGTTCTTCCATATCTTCCAAGGCTCTTCAGCATCGTTCCGATCATACCGTAGTCTTCAAGATCATTTATGTAATCGCTTATTCTTCTTGAAGTAAGTGGCGTATATCCCAATAAATTGCACATTTTGTTATAGAACATACCAACCTCACCAGTTGTAGCTGAGTTTGGATGAACCTGTATGGATAATATGACGGAATACAGTACTATCTTGGCATGTGTTGGAAGAGTCTTGACAGTATCTCTTAAAATGTCTGAATCAAGCTTTTCTCTAGCCTTATAAACATAGTCTCTTATAACCATAACAGAAGAGTCAAGCATTGCCAGTTCAATTGAAACCCTCATGAGATCAATCGCTTTTCTCGCATCTCCATGTTCCTGAGCCCCTATTGCAGCACAAAGGTTTATGGCAGCTTCCTCATACTGTTCTTGCTTCAATATGGATGAGACTCTGGGCAATAAAATATCCTTGAGTTGCTCCGCATTGTACGGATGGAAAATTACAGAATCCCTACTCAGTCTGCTTTTCACCCTGGAATCGAGTTTTTCGTAAAAGGACGTATCATTTGTAATTCCCACTACAATTCCTAAAACCCCAGGATTTTCGTCAATAAGCTTCAGGATGACATATAGAGAATCTCCACCATTCTTTTCAACAAGTTTATCAATTTCATCCAGTATCACAATTAGTGAAGTGCCTGCTTTTGTCATTGAACTTACAAGTTCATCATAAATTCTGTCTAGAGGCCATCCTGAAACAGGTATATTTTCAGCACCAGGAACATTCTTTGCTATGTTTACCATGATAGAATACGGGGAATCATATGCCTGGCAGTTAATGTATGATATGATCAGTCTCTCCCCTAATTTTTCGCGAAGTTTGGAAGTTACGTATTTCGTGACCGACGTCTTGCCTGTGCCTGTTTTACCATAGATAAGCAAGTGATTTGTTTTCATACCCATGATAATCCCTCTCATGGAGTTGACCATTTTTTCGATCTGCTCTTCCCTGTGAGGAAAAGAATCCGGTTCATGTGATGCGGTCAGAATTGAAATATCACCTTTCAGAGGTATTGTATGTATAGAATATTTATCAAATGGATTCAACTGGTCACCAACAATTTCTGTAAAATATAGGGATAGAAAAGGATTTTTAATACCGATATGATCAAGATATGCGAGCCGATATTGATCTATTTAGAAAATGGTCTCATGTCTATATTCAACTCTTTAAGTATTTTGCCTACAAGATACATGGAACCAGTTACAAGCGTGAAATCATTCCTTGAAATTGAATATTCATAAGCTTCCATTGGATCTTCTATAACTTTAACATTTTTGAAAACTCCCTCGGCAATCATCCTCAGTTTTTCAGGCGACTGAGCCCTCTGTGGCTCTTCAGGTGTTGTCAGTATTATACTGTCAGCGCATTTTGATATGTTGTGCAGGTAAGAATAATGATCCTTGTCTGATAGCATACCTACAATCAGGACCGGTTTGCTACTGTAAATATCCCTTACAGAAGAAGCAAGTGTTGTTGCTGCAGGTGGATTGTGACTGGAGTCAACAACAACAAGTGGATTTTTACTCACGACCTGCAGTCTTCCGGGCCATCTTGTATTATTCATTCCCTCTTCAATATTTTTCCTGTCAAGAAATTCACCGGAATTCTCAAGTGTAGATATGGCTGTACAGGCATTCTCCACCTGGAATTTTCCAGGAACATTTAGTGTTATGTCATATTCATCATTAGGTGTTATGGCCTTAAAGCTCGTTTCAAATCCATTAATTCTGAGATCTTTCACGGTAACATATTCCCATGCACGTATAATCCGGGAGTTTCTCATTTTGCAGATTCTCTCCAGTTCCTTATATGGTTCCGGTTTCTTCTCACCGGTTACAAGCGGTTTTCCATCCTTTATTATTCCGCCTTTCTCTCTCGCTATTTCCATAAGAGTTGTTCCAAGCTTGTCAGTGTGTTCATAACCTATTCTGGTAACCACTGATATTTCAGGCGTTATCACATTAGTAGCATCAAGTCTTCCTCCGAGCCCAACTTCGATGGATGCCCAATCCATACTGGTATTTTTAAAATGCTGGAAGGCCATTTCAGTGGTAATTTCAAAAAAAGTGGGATTCCTGTCATTCTTCAAGCCAGCTTCCACAAATGGCATGTAAAATTTGTATAGGGATTCAATCTCCATATCAGAAATAAATTGATCTTGGGCCAGAATCCTCTCATTGAATTCAATCAGGTGAGGAGATGTATAAAGTCCTGTTCTTTTTCTCATTCTCATAACGTTGAATATCATTGAAGAAACAGATCCCTTTCCGTTTGAGCCGGTTATGTGTATATTTTTATAAGATTCGTGCGGTTTTCCAAAGAGTGCATCATAACTCCTCATAGTTGCAAGATCATATTTTATTCCCTCTCTCTTGAGGCGATAAATAAATTCGAGAACGTCTTCTTTCAAGCAGTTGGTAAGTTTGTTCTATTATATAGAATTGATTACTTCAGTGATTCTTTCATTGAGATGTATTCAATAGGCAAGTCTGAATCATATATCATGCCAAGGATACTAAAATGTGAATTGTGCGGCAATAAGTTTCAATGTGGCTCACCGGATGGATGCTGGTGTTCATCTGTTGAGGTTGACAAAAAGAAAATAACTGAACTTTCAGAGATTGCTAAAGATTGTGTTTGTGAAACCTGTCTGAAAAGGTAAACCTGAAGTTATAATCATAGCGTACGCAATCCGACGGCTCTACTTATAGTGGACATATCAGAAAAACACACATCAAAGAAAAAAGAATTATTTCAGTGACTATGGGGGACTGGAAAATGAAAGTTTATAAACTGGTTTCTGCCCATATCAAAATACAATCAAGTTTCTCATAATTTTTAGTATGGTGTGAATACATTCTGGGTATGCTCAACGTTATTCTTTCCTCTCTGAGAACTCTTCCTCTTTTCTTTGCATATTCAAGGATAAAATCTCTATTTTTGTAATTGTGCAGAAGATATATATTCTTGCAGTTACTGAAAATAGTATCAAGAAATGGAAGATCAGAATCACGTATTACTGCCCCAAATGGAGGATTGCAAATTGCTGTGTCAAATTTTTCTGCGACCTCGGAAATATTTCCAATCACGATTCTGCAGTTTCCATACATGCTTAGATTTGTTTTGAGAACGGTTAGTTGATCATGATCAATCTCTACTGCAACAACTTCATCTGCTCCGAGCATTAGCGCAGAAAATGATAAGACTCCGGTACCTGCTCCAGCATCCAGGATTTTTTTGCATTCAATATTTCCATCCATTGCGGCCATGAAAACAAGATAAGCTGCAGATGAAGGATCGGTAGGATACTGTTCAAGATGGTTCTTTGGATTATTAAAAGTTAGAAGTTTTGAAACAGCCATCTCAATTTTTTTCTTGTTTATATTATTCTTCAGATGCTCCCCCACCGACGGAGATATCAATGACATTTTTTGCCATTTTCTTTGAGGTTTCGAGGTCCAATCCCCTGTCTACAAGGAGTTTTTCAATCTTTTTCATGGCTCTCTGTTTTTTCCAGGTACCACCTTCATGAGCAGCAATAACAATGAACCTTGCAATTTCCCTGTCCACATTAATGCCAAAGCGCTCCCTCATCTTTATCTGCCATAACGGTATGAGAATTTCTGGGATATTCCGTAAATTACTGCTCTGCCTTCTTTTTGCAATGATACTGTCAACTTTTTTTCTATCATTCAAAGGCATGCTTAAGGATACAATCCTTATAATTAAATATAACGTTTCATCGTAAAAATATTCCTTAACTCGTCATTAGTGACATCCCCTCAAATAACGCAGAGTCCCACACGTTTTATCTATCGGAGTTACCATTGCTTGCAGAGCTCTAATCTCTACGAGAGTGAATTCAGGAGGGCCACTATCTCCATCATTTCCACATTGCTGATATTTATTGTGCCATAAGTTTTCTTTCTCATTCATGTTGAAATCAAATCCTCAAGTGCAATCACATCAAAGGGAAGGTTTACGATCTGTCTTGAAATCACATGGTTAGTATCCTGCACGAACCTTCTCTCTCTTCCGCTCATTTTCCTTAATTTATCATGACTGGAACAAGTGACCGCATGCTGCAATTTTTTTATTGTATCGATATCTCCACATCACTTCTTTCATGTGTGCTGAATCTAGGAATTTATTGTTTGACAACACGCAATGTTCTTTATTCCTCTGTCTATTCCAATTGTTTGTATCTCACTGCGTATTTTTCGTTCCACTTCTATTTCAGGTAATTTAACCCGTGTCATCACTGAAATACTCCAGTGTTTATTGTCTATGAGTGCCAGTGCATTGATGCATTCACCAATGTATTTCCCCAATGATTGGGGAATGGGCAATTAGAAATACAAGCCTCCCATAAACGTTAGTGAACGATAAAGTATGGGCATCTGGATAGAACCTGAATGTTCTCCTGTTATACCTTATGATAGGGATTTCCCGAATATTTCCTTCATGAGTTTGGTCTTTTTCAATGATTCCGATGCCTTATACATTGCGTTCTGGACAAGTCCTCATAGTAATGTATGTATGGCTTTCCCGGTATCTTCGCACATTT
>JAKBGP010000082.1:7685-8605 GCA_021833045.1 Thermoplasmata archaeon | reverse complement strand
AGATCATAAAGCTCTCAAGAAAGGAGATATTGGAAGGGCTTACAGACAGGACAGGTTCTTCATCTTCTTCATCATAATCGGCATAATCCTGGGCGTATTCATGAGACAGAGGGGGTCTTCCTTCACTGTCTATACAATTGTCATTGAGAACCTGCCTTACGCCTACCTTGGGTATGTCTGGGCCCTCAATGGCGCCTTAGTGGTTATACTGCAGTTCCCCTTTCTTCGGCTCATGACCAGGTTTGGAAACCCCATGATGTGGCGTGGTGTTGGAACGCTGTTCTATGCCATCTCCTTCTTTATACTGACGTCATCGCCGGTATTCCTCATCCTGGTGGTGTTCATGACAATTTCAACCTTCGGTGAGGACCTGCTTTCACCGACAACGCAAAGCATAATCACGACCATGGCGCCAGACAACATGAGAGGGTCGTATATAGGCGTCTACAACCTTTACACCAGCCTTGGCGGCTTTGCCGGGGCTGTAATCGGTCTTTACCTTCTGTTCATATTGCAGAACGCAGTTGCCAACTACTGGCTTTACATCGGGCTAGGCACCATGGTGGTCGCTGCTTTCTACGTAATGTTAAGCAATATGTTTTCCAGAAGATTTGCGGAAGTTACGGGACAGAGTGTAGCCGTAGCGAAATGAATCCCTTCCTCGAAACTTAAGGCATGGGAGGATAACATGTATTCAGATCCAAAAGGATGAGAGGACAAAAAATAATAGTAATCACAGAGTTATGACAAGATACGCTATCAGCAGCACGGCAATGAGAAGGGTGATTATTCCAGCAGAAATCTCGCCAGCCGTTGATGGTTGGAATGTTCCATTTTCTATGCTTGCCCTGTTCCTGAGGAAACTGCGAAGTGCGAGCACCTGCATGAATCCGCCCGCAATCACGAGCGCAATGCCTATG
>JAKBGP010000082.1:0-7675 GCA_021833045.1 Thermoplasmata archaeon | reverse complement strand
ATGTTGCTGGAGCATTGGGGACAAGCTCCCTTATTATAATGCCAAATTTGGCAACAACAAAGCCGAGAGCCATTATTGTTATGCCCGTACGCACCCACGCCAGGTATGTTCTCTCATTGGCCATGTGATCTGTGACCTTTGCCATCTCTGCATTGTTAACGGTCGTAAATGATAATGTATTGTGACTATATAATGAAGGATATCTTGTACGAGAATAGTACACAGGACGCCAGTGAAAACCGGGAAAGCAAAATCGTTGATCTCTGCGAACAACGGGATGATGGGACACGGACATACATGCTGGTCATTGCACCGGAAGCATGTGAGGGGGGTGAGGTTCATGCCAGATAGCTGGAACTGTTGGTTGCTTGGCTGTCATACTTCAGGCACCATTTCACCAATGCAGTAGCGGAAGGTCTGAAGCCAAAGATTGCTACAATACAGAAGATACCCTGCCGATACCGAAATAAGGAACATCTGAAAACTGAAATATATTTTCATTGCGAAAATTTTAAGCTTTATCCTGGATCCAATGACAGTAAGGAGGCGGCGTTAAGATTAATATTCATGCTACAATATTGTCTAAGGGACCACTAAATATAAAGCCCTGTATCGATAGAAATGTTTTAAATTCCTCATTCATATACAAATAAATGGAACCAGGGGATTTGGTTAAACGCTCCAAGATTTTTGAACTTGTTTCTGATTATGTTCAATCGAAGCCATCTGAGATTTTTGTACCGGGTAAAACGTGGATAAGATATGCTGGTAGGGTGTTCGATGAAGAGGAATACCTTTCTCTGATTGATGCTGCTCTTGATGGTTGGATAACAGCAGGGAGGTACAGTGAAGAATTTGAGTATCAGTTTTCCAAGTACCTAGGAGTTGGCTCATCTCTAATTGTGAACTCTGGTTCCTCTGCTAACTTGATAGCTTTATCATCTCTGACGTCTCCATCTCTTGGAAATGCTAGACTAAAGCCTGAAGACGAGGTTATAACAGTTGCTGCCGGTTTTCCGACCACTGTCAACCCAATAGTTCAAAATGGTGCAGTACCCGTGTTCGTTGATGTGGAAGATGATACTTATAACGTAAATGTTGACGAGGTCGAAGATGCTGTTACAGATAGGACTAAAGCTATAATGATCGCCCACACTCTTGGAAACCCCTTTGACATTAATCGGATACTCAAGATTTCGAAAAATCACGGACTCTTTTTAATAGAGGATAACTGCGACGCATTGGGATCAAGATATGGCGGGAGGATGACTGGTACTTTTGGGCATTTTTCAACATCGAGCTTTTATCCTGCTCATCATATTACAATGGGAGAAGGAGGAGCAGTTAACACTAGCGACCCTCTACTTGAAAGAATAGCGAGGTCTTTTCGGGATTGGGGAAGAGATTGCTATTGCGAGACTGGCGCATCGGACAGTTGTGGAATGCGGTTCACGCAAAGGTTTGGAGAGCTACCGCTTGGGTACGATCACAAATATGTATATTCACATATCGGGTACAATTTGAAGGCAACTGATCTGCAGGCAGCAATTGGCGTTTCGCAACTCAAGAAAGTTGACAAATTCATAGGGAAAAGGAAAGAAAATTTTAGGTATCTTTATGAAAGGCTAAAGCCCTATGAGGACTATTTCGTACTTCCTAAAGCCCTTCCGGAAGCTGACCCTTCTTGGTTCGCCTTTCCACTGAGTGTCAGAGAGAAATCTGGTCTCACTAGGAAGCAAATAGTAGATTACCTGGAAAGAAAAAAGATCATGACAAGAACGCTTTTTGCCGGAAATTTGGTCAAACACCCTGCTTATTTGGATGTAAGGAAGAGGATTGCCTCTAACCTTGAAGTCACGAATAGAGTGATGAATAACGCGTTTTTTATAGGTGTTTATCCTGGCATAACTGCCGAAATGCTTGAGTATGTTGGCGATGTTTTTGATGAGATAATGGTGGAAAACAAGTGATAACGACAAATGCAGAAATTACGGTTCAAAAAGAAATCAGTGAACGATTGTTTGTCCTTTCTGTTAAACTTGAAAGATACAAGCAATGGACCCCTGGAATGTTCATGCAAATATCTCTTTCAATGAATAATGCCAGTGAGCCCTGGCTGGACGGAAGGGCTTTCAGTTTTGCCAGTTGGGGAAGCGAAAATGCATCCATTCTTGTACATAAAGAAGGAGGCTTTACGACTGCGCTTATATCAATGGCAAAGGTAGGATTCATCACATCAGTGAGATATCCTTTCGGAAGTTTTTTATTGAATTCAACAAAGGATAAGGTGTTTATAGCTGGCGGAGCAGGAGTATCTGTTTTTTTAAGTTATTTAGATTATCTTAATGCAACAAGCAATAGATCGATCAGAGTATTATTGTTTCATTCTTCTAAAATGGGATGTGAAGGATTGATGAATATTTATACTAAGGACATCCCTAACAACATTACAGTAAAACAATTTGTGACAGGGAATACTGACACAAGTTATACTGGAAGACTTTCTACCGAAATGCTAATAGATTCCATATCTGATCTTAATGCCTTTGAATATTATGTTTGTGGTCCTCCGGATTTTAATTCTTATTGGCTGGAAGGGTTGAAAAGAATTGGGATTGTGCCAAAATTAGAGCAATGGGAAAACTAGGTGATTACAGTATGAAAGTAGTTATTTTAGCAGGTGGTCTGGGAACAAGACTGAGTGAAGAAACAGACGTCAAGCCTAAACCAATGGTTGAGATAGGGGAGTATCCGATATTGTGGCATATAATGAAAATATATTCCTATTATGGCTTCAACGATTTCCTAATATGCCTTGGATACAAAGGATACATGATAAAAGAATATTTTGCAAACTATTTTCTTCATAAGTCAGATCTAGAGATAGATTTTCAACATAATGCAGTAAACTACCTCAATTCTACTACTGAACCTTGGAAAATAACACTAGTCGATACAGGCGTGAATACTATGACCGGTGGAAGAATCAAAAGAATCAAAAAATACTTAGGGGATGAAACTTTTATGCTAACCTATGGAGATGGCTTATCAAACGTAAACATAAATTCTCTTCTACAGTCCCACAAACATAATAAAAAATTAGTTACCGTGACAGCTGTGCAGCCAGCTGGCAGGTTTGGATCCTTGACAATCAGTTCAGAAAATAACATAAGCTCATTCGTCGAGAAGCCGCCCGGCGATAACTTTTGGATAAATGGTGGGTTCTTCGTGCTTGAACAGGGGGCCATAGATTTCATAGAGGGTGACGAATCTATTTGGGAGCGCACTCCTTTAGAAGAGATTTCCAAAAGGAAACAGCTTGTGGCATTTAAACACGACGGATTCTGGCATCCTATGGACACCCTACGAGATAAGAATTACCTGAACGACTTGTGGAAAACTGGTCAAGCACCGTGGAGGCTATGGAATGAATAGGAACGTACTTGTCACAGGAGGTAACGGTTTCATTGGTAGCGTGGTTTTAAGAAAGTTAATCGAAGTGCATGATACCCCAATAATTATCAGGAGAAATTCTTCAGACCTGTGGAGAATCAATAAGATTATTGACTATATTGTAGTGTATAACATTGACAATTTGCCACTAAGCAAAGTTTTTGAGATGGAAAGAATAGATGCCGTCATAAATCTTGCAACTTATTACAGGAAGTTCGATTTATACGAAGATATTGACAAAATGGTCGATAGTAACATAAAGTTTCCGACACAGCTTCTACAACTATGCAAAGAACATAATATACCTATTTTTGTAACTGCAGGGTCATATTTCCAGCATGAAATAAACTATAAGTCAATAAACGGCAGTAACTCCGCGGTTCCACGTGACTTTTATGCAGCAACTAAGAACGCCTTTGAAAGAATTATGGAGTATTATTCCTCAAACGGTAATATAAAAACAGTTGAATTGGTGCTTTCCACCCCCTATGGAGAAATGGATCACGATGAAAAACTGATTCCTTATGTCATTAGGCAGGCTTTGAGAAATAGGCCAGTGAAATTAAGTCAAGGTTTCCAGAGGTTGAATCTTGTTTATGTTGAAGATGTTGCTAGTGCATTTGTCAGTGCCTTAGATTTGAGCGCTGGTGGCTCTTCAGGCAACCCTATAATAGATATTGCAAACGACAAATCATATAGTATAAGAGACATAGTTGAGATAATTGAAAACCTGCTTGAAATGCACATAGATGCCAACTGGAACTCATTGCATACAGGTAAGATTGACCTGGTTGCTGAGCTTACGATAGACAATTCACGTTCTCAAGAAATTCTGAATTGGAAGCCAAAAGTTGATATTTACGAAGGGTTGAGAAGAACTATAGAGTACTACAAAGGTGAAATCATTGGAAATTGAGCCAATGAAACTTCCGGGAGTTTTACTGATAAAAAACAAAATAAACACAGATATTCGCGGTTTTCTTTTCAAGCCATATGTCAGAGAAGAACTGGCAAAAGTAAAAATCGATTTTAGCGTATCTGAAGTATTTTATTCAGTTTCAAAAAAGAATGTGATCAGAGGAATGCATTTTCAGGTGCCACCTTTCGAGCAGGCTAAGATTGTGACGGTTATAGGTGGAAGCATAACAGATGTTGTTCTGGATATAAGAACTGATTCTCCGCATTATGGAAAGTGGGTTTCTATATATCTCAATGAAAGTGATGGGAAAGCATTGTACATACCCTTTGGATTTGCGCATGGTTTTATTTCACGGGATGAGGAAAGTAAGGTTCTGTATTTAGCGAACTGCAGATATTCTTCAGATAGCGAAATGGGGATTAGATACGATTCGTTCGGATTTGATTGGGAAACAGATGATCCAATCTTGTCTGATAGAGATCTCAACTTTATACCCTTGAGTTCTTTTCAATCACCATTCTTTTTTGTGGAGGGTAAAAGTTGAAAATTAAAGACTTCTATGCAAATAAGAGAGTACTCATAACGGGTCATTCAGGGTTTATAGGTTCCTGGTTAACAAAGTGGTTAACTATGATGAACACTGAAGTGTGTGGATTTTCTCTCGACCCACCAACTGTTCCAAACATGTATGATATTGTCAATCTCAGAAATTCAATTATGGATATTCGTGGAGATATTCGCAACGCTGAATCACTACAAAATGTGATACGTGAATTCAAGCCTGAGATTGTTTTTCACCTTGCAGCGCAACCGATAGTATTGGAATCTTACGATAACCCGGTAGAAACTTTCGATGTTAACGTAACAGGCACTGCGAATATTCTAAACAGCCTCAGAAATTCTGATAGTGTAAGAACTATAATAGTCGTAACGAGCGACAAATCTTACCTTAATAATGGTCAGTTCTATCCATATAGAGAGAGTGACGCCTTGGGTGGCAAAGATCCATATAGTGCCAGCAAATCTTGCCAGGATATTGTGGTAAACTCTTTCAGGGAAAGCTTTTTTTCAGATATTGGAGTCAGTATTTCAGCTGTCAGAGCTGGAAATGTGATAGGCGGCGGAGACTTTGCAAAATATAGAATAATTCCCGATATTGTGAGGGCAATAAGCGAAAGTAACACGGTGGTAATAAGAAATCCAGATTCTGTAAGACCTTGGCAACATGTTCTTGAACCCTGTTCTGGTGTGCTGAGCCTTGCAGAAAAAATGTACAAAGACATTAGTTTTTCCGGAGCCTGGAACTTTGGCCCTGATCCGCAATCTGTTAAAACAGTTAGGGAATTAACAGAAACATTTATCGGATATTACGGACAGGGTGAATTTATAACACAAACAAATAAAAGCCTTAAGGAAGCGACCTATCTACAGATCGATATAAGCAAGGCAAACAAAGAACTTGGTTGGAAACCATGCTATGATTTTGATAAAACGGTAAAAACAGCTGTAGAGTGGTACAGAGCTTACCTGGAAGGTTCAAAAGATTTGGATGAAATAACCAAGAAGCAGATCAACGAGTATGCAGGCTGCTTATCATGATCCATTTTTATAGGTGGTTTGCCAGACTGGTTCTGCTGATAGTATTCTGACCTTCTAGGAGAACCCGCTTGATATGTGAATGCATACATAAAATACTACATACCAAGGTATACAAAAAAAACTAGAAGAGTTTCAGGATTTTTTATATGTGGAAATACCGTCGGTTTATGAGTCCATTGAAACTAAAAAGATAGAAAAGACCTTTCAACACATTGATATCTCCCAATCGAGACTCTCCTGTAAAAAAGACAATGCTCAGAGTCTCTTTTTCTCGACAGTTGAGTCAAGAAATAATTTGTTCACTTCTAGATCAACGACTGATCTTCTCGATTTTTATAATTCCTTTAAGAATAGAAACCAACTTATAAAATGGATGGCCGAGCGACCAAAAGGGGTTGCGAACATTTATGAAGTTGATGGGAAAAAAGACATTATAATCGTCATCCCAACCTCAGATTATTTTGGAAAATTCGCTAGGGTTTGCAGAGAAGAAATATTCAAGGGTGCACACATAATATTTGTAGAAAGTGGAGGCAGGGATGACTACTATTTCAACTATGCACACAATTGTAATATTGGATTCAAAAAAGCAATGGAATATGATCCAAAATGGATCGTTTTGTCAGGAGATGATATGTATAAAATAGACGATATAAGTATTCTAAGAAAGGAATTGGAGAAACTCGACCATAATTCTACAAATACTGTAATAACCGAGACAGCACTTTATCACTCGATTCCATCCAGAATAACTGAACCGAATTCTTTTAACAACCTTGTGGCTAAAATTGTTTACAGTTTCACAAAGAAAGGGTATTTTAAGAAAATAAAAGAACAGTTTTTTGAAGAATTCTTTGACCACCAAAAATCTCCTTCGTTCAAATTTCGGCTCATGTCTTTTCTATTTTCAAAAATAATTGGTGAAAGTTTGATGTTCGAATTCAGACAAAAGTTCAAAATGACCAAGGTTTCTAGACCTGTTTATAAGGATAAAATGAAACTTTACTACAAAAAGGGGGGAGTAGAGTTCGTGTCTTTAACTGATTTTCATATATACAGCGCTTGTTTTGTAAAGAAAAAAAATAACTTGGTGTTTGATGAGACTTTTATAAATGCGTGCGAAGATTGGGATGTTTCACTTGAATTAAGAAATGAAACAGCAAAGCAAAAAGGTATCAGCTTTAGGATAGGTGACTACATTGGATCCACACTTGGTCAAAAATCTGACAGATATCTGAGGAATTTTGCTGGTTACATATACTTGAATAATAAGATTGAAAATAAAGCCTAAATATGTTCACACAATCGCACGATAAATGGGGGAAAATCTGGGGATGAAAATTGCAGCTTTAATTGTTACACATAATCCAGATTTCATATTATTTCAATCCATTAACAAACTAGTATCTGTAGTTGATTATATTATCATTATTGATAATAATTCTTCTAATCGTGACGTTATAGACAAGCTAGCAACATCTCTTTCCAAAGATCAACTTACTGTCATTTACCTGCAGGATAACCTTGGGATAGGTTACGCTCTGAATAGAGGGGTGAAGTATGTCCAGAACTTGATGCTTTATGATTATGTAATAACCCTTGATCAAGATACAATTTTATTGGTGAATAACTTAAAAGAGATTATTGAACGTGCAAACAAACTGCAACAAAAAGTTGGTGCTATTGAACTCCCACAAATAATCT
>JAKBGP010000081.1 GCA_021833045.1 Thermoplasmata archaeon | reverse complement strand
TAAAGGGAAAGGCCGGTCTTGGCCAACGCATAAACAACAATAAACATGCCAAATGAGAAAAATATGATCGCCCATGGCGTCTTTCTTAACAGGAAAGAAGATTCAGTGCATTTTCTCTTTATCGCTATGACCGAGAATAGAAAAACAGAAGGTATTGCTATAAATGATATGGGAACAAGGTAAGAGCTTGCTATTGCATATGCGACTATCAGTGCACCGGTAAGGAAGAAAGCTGCCATGAAGAGCGGCCTGTCCCTGACGAAAGAATCCGGGTCAGGTAACAGGTTTACATCAAACCTCGAGCCAATTGATTTTTTAAACAGCAAAAACAGAAGCAAAGAACTCAAGAATATAGTGACAAGATCCGGAACTGCCATGACGTAAAAATAATCAAGGAAGCGGATAGAGAAGAAACCCGTGCTTATTATGTTAACAAGATTGCTTATGCTTAACGGAGTGCTTGCAGCATCACAGATAAACCCCGTTGCAACCAGAAATGGAAAATATGATTTCCTTTCAGCATTAATGTTCTTCAGGACTTCGTAAGTGATGGGCGTCATCACGAGAATGCTGCCGTCGTTTGAAAAGACAGCTGACACAGCAGCAGAAAGAAAAATTATGAAAAAGAACAGCCTTGCAATTGAACCTCCTGACCTTTTTGCTATCTTAACTGCAAGATAACTGAAGAACCCTATCCTGTCAAGTACAATGGAAAGAAGTATGATTGCAACGAGCGTAAAGGTGGCGTTCCAGACAACATCCCATACATATAATACATCCTTAATTTTGATAATCCCGGTGAGCAAGAGAACGATAGAACCTATAATGGGAGGAATCGCTATGTTCAGGTTCTTTGGCTTCGCAAGCACGGCTATTATAACGGCCACGAAGAGTAATAGGGAAACATAAAAGGTTAGCCCCACAATCGGATATCAATCAGTTACAGATAAAACATTCAGGAAAATACAGTCATAACTACAAAAATGTTATTCACAGTGCCAATATTCTTGATTCATTCATGTCGGAATTCACTAACTACCTTATAGATGAGAAGAGCCCGTACCTGCAGCAGCATGCACATAACCCTGTCATGTGGCATCCCTGGGGAGACATAGCATTCGAGGAAGCAAAGAGGTTAAACAGACCCGTATTTCTAAGCATAGGGTATTCAACCTGCCACTGGTGCCATGTCATGGAGAGGGAAAGCTTTGAGGACGTAGAAGTTGCAGAGGCGATGAATAAAACGTTTATTCCTATTAAGGTGGACAGGGAAGAACGGCCTGACCTTGACAGCTTTTACATGAATGTTTGCCAGATGCTGACCGGTGGCGGTGGCTGGCCTCTTAATCTTATATTATCGCCAGATAGAAAACCGATCTTTGCGTTCACTTATCTTCCAAAGAGATCCAGGAGGAATATGATGGGTATCATTGAACTCTGCAATAGCGTTCAGGAGCTGTGGAGGGATAAACAGGCAGAACTCGTTGAACAGGGACAGAAGATAGTCGACGCCATATCCAATTCACCAGCAAGAAGATCAAGGAACGTTATATCCAAAAGCACACTGGAATCGGGCTACCAGGCATTGAAGGAGAATTATGACCGGAACAATGGCGGGTTTGGTTATTCCCCTAAATTCCCATCACCACATTATCTGCTCTTTCTGATGAGGTATTTCTATCGCTATCATGATAATGAAGCAATTGATATGGTAAAAACAACTTTGGATCATATCTTAAGCGGTGGCATCAATGATCAGATAGGTTTCGGTTTTCACCGATACTCAACCGATGCCGAATGGAAACTTCCTCATTTTGAAAAAATGCTTTATGATCAGGCCATGATCCTGGCAGCTCTATCAGAGGCTTTTCATGTTACAGGCAAGAAGGATTACAGCACCGCCATGACCAGAACAGTGGAATTCCTCAATAATGAAATGAGGGACATGTCAGGTGGTTATTATACCGCACTGGATGCTGACAGTGAGGGCGAGGAGGGGAGGTTTTACACATGGACTGTTCCTGAATTGATCAGGGTTTTAGGGGAGGAGGATGCGGCGCTGTTTGCGTATGTTTTCGGTTGCACTCCTGAGGGAAACTATCATGAGGAGGCAACAGGGAGGCTCCTCGGTAGAAATATTCTCTTCAAGGAACACAACATTGATGAAACTGCCGTTAAATTTGCAATTACTGAAGTTCAGGTAGAAGAAATAATAGAAAGATCCAGGAAAAAACTCAAAAATGAAAGGGAGAAACGTATTAGACCTGGTAGAGACGAGAAAATAATTTCGGATATGAATGGTCTGCTTCTATGGGCCCTGGCAAAGGCGTACAGGGTGACCAGCGGCAAAGTTTTTATTGAATCCGCTTCAGGAATAGCTGAATTCCTGTCAAAGAAAATGATAGATGATAATGGAAGAATTCTTCACAGATTCAGCCATACCAATGCAGAAATACCGGGCTTTGTAGATGACTACGCATTTTGCATTGCCGGCTTCATTGAACTTTACCAGGTTTCCGGCCACGACGAATACCTGCAAATCGCTAAGAAACTGCAATCCTATCAGGATAAGAATTTCTGGTCAAAGGAAGGCGGTTATTTCAATACAGAAATGACTGACGCCCCGGTAAAGTTGAAAGAGTACCATGACGGTGCAATCCCCAGCGGCAATTCTTTTTCTCTTAACAACCTGTTATATTTTGCCACAGTTTTTGGGGATCCTGATATGATGAACAGGGCTGAGGAACTGGCAGAATCAATTGGTGAATCAATTACATCTTCCCCGTTTTACAGTCTTTTCATGATCTGCGGAATAGATTTTGCCCTGGGCCCCTCCTTCGATATCGTACTACCGAAAGACAACCTGGTTTCAAACAGAAAGAAGCTTTTAAAGAGTTACAATCCAAGACTGGTGCTTTCATACCATTCGGCGGCAAGGGAGGATGTTACCAATGCCCTTAGAGAGAGCAACCAGAAGATCGTAGTCTGTACTCTAACAGAATGTCTCCCACCATTTGATTCTGTGGACGAAGTGCTTGAAACGATAAAGAAAAGGAATCCAGTTTAAGCGGAATCCTCAATTCTGTACTTCGAATGCCTGTGATAGATTACCATTGCCTCGCCAAGGAGCATTCCAGTAGTCAGTGTAAGTAAAACGGAAAAAATGACTACAAAATCGAGCTTGGGATAATATAGGAGCACCAGGATTTTTGCCGAAAAAAACATTGTCCAGAAAAAGGCAACTGCAATGGATCTGCGGTAATACATATTCCCCTTTTTTGAGAATATACGGACTTTCCTGCTGAACAGAACACCAAGCGCTATCCCCAGGATGGCGATTACAAGACTCAAATATATCTCAATTAGGGGAGAACCTATAAAAGTAACAAGAACGAACATTGAATACAGAACTGGCGTAAAAAACAACCTTGTATCTGAAAACTTCTCTCCAACAGCAGCTCTGGTAAGCCTATAGATAAAAAGAATCAGGATGAGCAAGAGGACGGCGTAAGCAGGGTATTTTATTGGGATATAACTTAAAATCTTATTGATCAGTGTGGTTTCGTTCAGTAATGGGGTGTTCATCTTTGATCAATAATCAGCCTTTGCCTAATATTGTTTTGGCTTGTAGTTTAAGACAAAAAAGGATAATATAGGTCTTGGATTTACCGAATCTATATGACCGACAAACTTGCAGAGGTTGAGATATCAAAAGATGGTGAAATTTACTACGCTAAGGTCATTCTTCCCTCCGGGGAGATTGTAACTCTGGAAAATGAAGATTTTGAAGAGGTTCTTGAACAGATAGCCAATGACCTGCAGGAGAGATTCAGTTCTTAGGCGGGGATGGCCCAGTGGTACGGCGGCAGCCTGCTAAGCTGTTTCTCTATGAGAGCGAGGGTTCGAATCCCTCTCCCCGCGTCCCTATAAAAGTTCGTATCTGTTCGGCTCCCAGACTATCGCCTTGTTGAGAAGTATATAAAGCGAAGTTCGGAATCCATTAATATATTTAATCTCCAATAGATGTGTCGAATAGGTCTGCCGTCTCCGGATCCATCTGCTGAAGCTCCTCCGTTGGCTCTTCCACATCAACTTGGATTGTCTCGTCTACTCTTAGTTTAGCTGCATTAGATGCAGTCGTCCGAGCCATGTGCTGCAAGGTCATCTCTGCTCTGTCAAGAAGCAGCAGCAGCCTAATCCTCTCGCTAGACGGACGAATATCTTCACTATACTATCAGGTAACCTGAAAGGTCTACCAACCTTGTTTCTGTTTTGTCTTGCTAGATCCTCTTTAATATTCTCGATTGCACTGAAATCGAGAAGATTCTCCATCCTTTTAACAAGCGATTCATTGTATAGAGGCCAAACTCTATTATCCTTCTTTGTTTTACAACTCTTGGGGTTGGGCATGAACACCACAACCCCAATTTAATTCTGGAATAAACTATTTTGAGAAATTACTCAACACACTTGTAAAGGGGAACATATTTTAATACGGGAATAGATATAAGAGATAATAAATGGCAAATAATGAGATTTTAGATCGAAGAATTTATGGTATACATTTTACGCCTGTAGAAATATTCAATGAATATATATTGCCTCAAATACAAAATTACATTTATGACTATAAATGGGTTGATTTATTTTGTGGCGAAGGGAATTTAATATTCCCTATATTAAATCTGGTTCCCAAACAAGATAGGCCTTTATTTTTTAAGGAACATATTTTATGTTTTGATATAAATCAAGAAGCCGTTGACAAAGCTATCAATACCGTTATTGGTTATGGCATCTCAAAGGAATTAGCAAGAGAAAACATAAGCGTTAGAGACACTATAAAGGATTACCCAGAAATTGATGGTGAATTCCCAATATTTCATATTACAAATCCGCCTTACCTTTACTTAGGATATATTAGAAAACATAAAGAGGCAAGTAATGAACTTGTATATTTTAATGGAATCAACAAAGGGTATCAGGACTTATATCAAATAGCTCTAATGAACGATTTAAGACATCAGATACAAAATATGATCTACGTTATTCCATCTAATTTTTTATTTTCAGATGCAGGGACTAATAAAATTAGAAAAGATTTTTTGCGACATTATAAAATAAATAGCTGTTATATATTTGAGAAAAAGATTTTTGATTATACAGGAACTAATGTTTTGATAGTCAATTTTGCATGGACAAATTTACTTAATAGTAAAATAGACTTTGATGCATATAAAATAAATAGTAAAGTAGAAAAATTGAGATATACATTACTCGAGAAAAACAAGTTTAAACCTAATAATCAGTATTCTGATTACTTGAAAAATGAATTCAAAAGAGACCATCTAAATGTAAAATTTTATCTAAGTTATAATGAAATTGTTAAAAATAAGGGTGGACATGAGGTTATACTTGTGAATTCAAAAAATTATGTAAACGGGAAATACTCAAAGGAGATTTTCTATGTTAATGATTTATTATATAGGAAAATAAAATCAAACCCCTTATTCATTAGAACAGTCGATACGGGCTCTCTCAATGGTAAAGCAGGTATTTATTCAATACGTGATGAATTTGGGGCCGATGGAATTTTTGTTCAAGGCTCCACTTATAGGACAAATCCAATACAAGTTTTCATCGAACCTGAATTAAGTGCGGAGGAAAGTCGCTTTCTCATGGAACTATTTAATAAAATTTTGAATGATTTAAGAGACAAAACCGGAGGGGATTTTATGACGACATACAAATATACGGACAATCCCAAATATATAAGAAAATATTTAGGCTTAAAACAAGTAAAAGAAATACTAACAACTGTAAGTATTAAAGATTTGAGAGATACTCAGGAAGTAGTAGAACAGTTAAAACGTTTTTATTAACGGCTTCTACCTTTATTTTATTTAAATAAGAACGATTAATCCATGGTATCCCATCAATTATTGCAATACTGCCTATATAATCACTGTCTTTTTTCGCAATATCTAATGCAATATTCAGCTGGTTTGTTTGCGTTCCCCCACTATCAGTTATGAATTTTGCCTCACCAATATATGTTCTACCATTCTTTTTAAACACTAAATCCAATCCTTTTTCAGTTTTGATCTCGAAGTTATTACTGATATAATGCTTCAAAGTATCGTCTGACCCATCTAAAAATTTCAGTCCGTTATCATGATATTGTTCAAATTTATCATATATTAAAAAATTTTTTTCATAATTACTTTTTAGCCACAACTTAAATGAATGACCAAATTGTCTGCTTCCAGATTTTGGTGCCTTAATTAGTGTTTCTAAATTCCTTATTTCCATTTTTAATAAGAGGTTTCCTATCGTTTCTACTACCTCCAAATTCTTTTCAAAAATTCTCTTTTCCCTGATCATGGAAATATATGGATTGTCAATTGGGAACTTTTCTAAGCATAAGCAATGTTTTACAACTCCAATGGGATCTCTTTTATTGTAAGAGTCTTTTATGTCTTCAATTAGCTCTTTACTAACATCTCTGAAACTATTTTCATTTATTGGGTAAATGTTTACCAATCTATTTAAATATCCTTCTTCATACACAGTTTGTAAGCTCTTTTGTATCCAATCAACATTATTCGTCATATCATCTTAGCTAAAAATACTTGTTTATAAAGTCCTATCGGTTGCTCACAAGTTCAATTAGATCAAAAAGGGTCAGTACAAAATTATATGATTACATGTATAATTTTTTCGTATTATTCAGGAAAACTACATCTTATGTAGAGCGGGTCCGGAGGGGTTCGAACCCCCGGCCTATGGATTAAGAGTCCATCGCTCTACCTGGCTAAGCTACGGACCCGCATTAACGGCATATTACATAACAATTTATACCTTTGGAAACTAAGAATAGGTGATTATAATGGACATAACGAATCGTTATTTGGACAAATGTTCTTATCATCTATTTGATCAGTGATCTATTGGAAGTTATAGTTAAGAGAAGCCCAAAAAGAAAGAAGACGATTAATGCACATATGCAGAATGGCAAGATCATTATCCAGATCCCCACAGGCCTTTCAAAATCCGAGGAAACATTAATTATACAGAAAATGCAGAAGCGCCTTGAGATGAGAAAGAATGCTCAGGAATCTAAAAATAGAGAATTGCTTGGAAGAAGGTTCAATTTCCTGAACAACAAGTTTTTCTCAGGTAAGTTGGAGGCATCTCTATCATTTTCAGAACGACAGGAGTATAGGAATGGAAGCTGCACTCCAGCCAATAAGACGATCAGGATTTCGCATAATTTAATTGATATGCCTGTGTGGGTCTTAGACTACGTTTTAATGCATGAGATGGCCCATTTGATATACAGCAACCACTCGAAAGAGTTCTGGCGAAAGGTCAATGAATATAAGTACACGGAAAGGGCAAGAGGTTTCCTGATAGCAAAGGGAATGGAAAAGGAAGATAACATTCCTGACAATTAAAATCCAGAATTAAATGCTGCAATAACACGAATTCCATTAATTTCCGGGCTGATTTCTGGATATACCCTGATCTCCCTGCTTTTACCACCACGATACCTTTTCAAGTTCTTCAAGGATGTCCTTCTGCTTCCTTGTCCTCTCCAGTTCAGTAATACTGCCACTGGTATCCTCAACAACGTGCAGTTTCTCCAGTTCCAGGATCATTTTCTCCAGGGAATACTTCTTTATCAGGCCTGATGAGATCATTCCCCTCATCAGAGCTGATCTTATTATGAGCGATATGAAGAATATGAACAGTATTCCCCGGATTGTCGATTCCTTCCTTACCCTCATGGGGAATATGTCAAGATCTGTCTTCAGAGTGCGGAATGCCTTCTCAATACTGTCCCGATTGCGGTATAAGGAAAGACATTCAAGTGGCTTGTATTCTCCATTATACACAAGGAGGAATCTACCCATACGGTTCTCTGCTGCCGTTATTGCATTGTTCCTTGCCATTGTTTTGATTCTGCCATCCTCAATCCTCCAGGTGAAGTATCTCAGATATTGAGATGCCATGGATTCTATGGTTTCTTCTATTCCCCGCCTGATCTGTAATTTTTCAATTGCGGATCTCTTCTCCGCAAGTTTTCGGTGGAAATCAGATCTCTCATCGCTCTCCCTCCTGGGATCATGGTAGAAGTATCCCCTGAGATCCAGATCGTTCATGTTGAAATTGACTGGTTTGCAGAATATGGGCTCATTCTGGTACATGATGACGTTGTCAGCCCTGTCAACAGATCTTGATGCAGAAGAGAAGACATTCTTCACCGCTTTGGGAACGAGGGATGCCGCTATTATGTAAGAATCGTCTTTCAGCAGATCAAGATTCTCATGAGAGAAGAATCCCCTGTCAAGTATGATCTCTATCTTCGGAATGAGTTTCCTGATGCTTTCCACGGTCCTCTTGAGAGTGACAACATCCGGGATGCTCCCGCTGTAGATCTCGAAGAACAGCGGTATGTTTCTGGATCTCTCCATGATCATTCCAAGATTTATCCTATCTGGATAAGGGTGATCCTTGGCATGCCCGTATTCCAGTATCTCTGCTGTTCCATACGATGGCAATGATGTTATATCATACAGCAGTGAATTTCCGGGATTGATCCTTCTGATCAGATC
>JAKBGP010000080.1 GCA_021833045.1 Thermoplasmata archaeon | reverse complement strand
ATGGTTCCATCAATCTTCTTATCCTTTACATTGTAGAGAACCACGTCACCCGTGGATATGCCCTTGTTATCACTAATGAATGTGTATCCATCGTGGCATGCAATCATCGTCTTTCCCCCTTTAATGGTGTATTTGTTTAGAACCTTTCTTGGTTTGACGTTTGAATTCTCTTCCTTCTCTGGAACTGGTGTTAATCTTCCCAGTTTATCGTAAAGAATCCTGTAACTCTTCTTGAGTTCTGGTATCGTGATAAGGTCCATGAAGCCGGCAGGATATTTCTTTTCCTTAATTGCTTTTCCATCTACCATCACGAATTTATTATTTAGTAGTCTTGTGATTTCTCTCTCCTTGTCTCCAAGAGATAGGTAATCTCTCAATACATGTAACATCGGTACAGATGCATTCCTTTTGTGTGGTCCGGGCATTGAAGTTGCTCCCCAGAAATACTTCTTCCTTGGAATTTTTACAACTCTTGGGATCATCTGCCTTTTAGTTTTATTTATCATTACTGTTCATCTCCTTCATCTTCTTCTGGATCTTTTTGCTCATCCTCATCTTTTTCCTCGTTTTCCTCTTCAGGTAACTCCTCTTCACTGAGGTTGTCTGGGATTTCACTTTCCTCTTCTGGCTCTTCTTCGGATACTTTTTCCGTCTGAGACTCAGTAGTTTCATCCTGTGGCTGCTCAATCTCCTCCTGAGCTTCAGGTTCATTCTTGGTAGAGTATTCTTCCAGTACCTGATCGTTGAGAACAATGTTCTTCATTGCTGCAAGTTCTCTTATTCTTTCTGACCTTTCGTCCATATTGAGGTCGAGTTTTGTTATTTCTATCTTTTCTGGCTGTATCGGGAATGACTTTTCCTTTCCATCAGCCTTTGCAATATTTATTCCATCAATTATTACAAGTGAGTGCCTGTGGTCGACTGATGAAACTTTTCCACCTTCTCCTCTCCTGCTCCCCTTAATTATCTTAACTATATCTCCTCTCATTATGGGAAACTGTCTAATTCCTAGTTTTTTCCTGAGGTCTTTTTCCAGTGTTACCTTTACCTTATTCATCATCTTCTTTTCACCTAAACTATAGTGGATGCAATGGCGGCTATCCTTGGCCATCTTTCGGCTGCTTCCCTGGCCACTGGTCCCTTTATTTCTGATCCTCTTACTTCACCATCAGGTGTTACCAGTACGGCTGCATTTTCCTCAAATGAAATAATTGAGCCATCTGCTCTTCTATAGGGCCGCTTCTGTCTTATCACCACTGCGTAAACAACCTTTGCCCTAACGTCTGGACCTCCTTTTTTAACGCTTGCTATAAACATGTCACCAACACCTGCTGCTGGAACCCTTCTTGCGACTCCGTGCCATGCTTTTACATTAATTAGACTTACAATTTTGGCACCGCTATTATCTGCGCATACCATTCGTGCTCCAAGTGGTAATCCTCTTGACTGCCTTCCGGCTATACCCTTCATTGATCCAGCCTCCCTACAACAACGTGCGATATTGTCTTTGCAAGTTTCCTGCATTCCGTGAAGAGAACTCTATCTCCGTTCTTCACCTCAATACAGGGAGGTAGGTGTACATGATAGCTCGATATGGATTTTATATTCCTCTCATACTTTGAGTTGAATTTCTTAAATTCTCTCCTTACTACCACACTGTTTACCATTCCCTTTGAAACAACTGTGCCTATGATTACTCTTCCCCTTACACTCAGATTTGAGTGGTACGGACATTTCTTATCTTCACACTGCTTTTCCGGTGGTGCAATGTCAAGTCCTATGTTTCTTGTCATTTAGTTCATCCTCCTTAAATTTTTATTGATCTTCCTCAGTTCCTTAAGTCGATTTTCAGGTCTGTATCGAATCAGGTTTCCCTTTATCAGATAATTAGTTCCTTCCACATTTACGTTGAAATCACATGAATCCTTTGGTATTTGCCTCACCATGTCAGATGTTTCTATGGAGAACATATTCTTTGTCTCCTTGACCACGATTCCCGTGACTCCCAGAAGTTGTCTGTTTTTTGAATTTAGTACAGTTATTTTTCTTCCGAGATATTCTTCTCCGTAAATGTTATAGACCATTATCCTACAACCTCCGTTTTGAATCCGATACTTTCAAGATACTTCTTTACAGAATCCCTGTGATCGCCCTGTAATTCGATAATCCTGCCTTCCTTTACAGTTCCCCCCGAAGCAACTTTCCTTTTCAGCTGTTTCGCTATATCATCAACATCTTCCATCTTCGGATCAATACCCTCAATGATGGTCACGTTTTTGCCATATCTTCTTTTATCAACTGTTATTCTTACTGCCATGGTATCTCTGGTAAATCCATCCCATGGCTGCAGTTCCTTTGGGATTCCTGTAAAGTTCTTATCCTTCATCTTTTAGTTTCCTCCTCGTGATCGACTGTTCGTATCCTGGCGATCTGGCGCCTTATGGACTTTATCAATCCTGGATTCAAAGGTGATCCTCCCATGGCGACACTTGCCCTCTGTCTAAGAAGATTCTCCTTGAGCTCCTTCATTCTTTCGTCTCTCTCGTCCTTATTCATTTTTCTCAACTGGTCCGGCTTCAATTCCGACATTTTCTGTGTTCACCTCCTTCATTACTAAATTTGAGTTGTTTACCTTTATATCATCTGGAAGCTTGTAGTCCCAGTTCAGTATTCTGACAGAAACCCCTATGATTCCAAGTTTCAGCTTTGCTGTTGAGAAACCATATTCTATACCACTTCTTGCAGGTTCACCAGAGTACTTTATTGAACCAAAGAAGAATTTTTGGCTTCTGGCTCTTTCACCGGATATCTTTCCACCGATCTTGATCATTACGCCCCTTGCATTGCTTTCAATAATTCTTCTCAGTGCAGTGTTTCCTGCCTTTCTGTAGGCCCATCCTTTCTCCAGAGACATTGCAATCTTCTTTGAAACGATCTGCGGATTAAGGTCAGGGTTCTTTACCTCCTTGACTTCTATCCTTGGGCCTTCAATTTTGAATCTATTCTTTAGTGTCTCTTCAATCTCCTGAACCTTTGATCCCCTTCTGCCTATGACAAGACCCGGTTTGTTTACCACTAGCTGTATTGATGTATCAAGAAGATTTCTCTTCATTTCAATTCCACCGAAGCCAGCACTGTCCGTTTCTTTCCTGACATATTCTGAAACGAGAAGTCTTTTTATACTTTCGTTAATGAACTTTCTCTCTTTCATTCTTCAACCTCCTCTACAACAATGGAGAGATGAACCATATCCCTGTTGTTCGCACCAGCTCTCCCATATGCCTTAGGTGTGAATCTCTTCAGCATTGGTCCTTTATTTGCTGTTATTAAGCTTATCCTTAGTGAGTCCGTATCAAGCCCCTTGAATTCCGCATTAGCTTTCACGTTATCTATCAGTGTTTTGAATTGCTTGACTGCTCTGACAGGGTATCTACCAGGACCATATCCCTTCCTGTGTGATACTGAATCCAGATATCTAAAATATTTTATTGGTCTCTGCTTGTTCATTACATCATCTAGAAGTGCCTCTGCCTTTGAGAGGTTCATTCCTTTCAGATTATGTGCTATATTTACTGCATCCTTCAGGGAGATGTTACAGTTCTTCCTTATGGATCTGGCAGATTTTTCCGGTATTTCATTTAATGAGTATCCTTTCATTTTAAATCACTTCAGTGGCATGAACTTTGAAGACCTTGTTGCACCTACTCCTGGTCCAGAGTGCTTTACTTCTCCCCTTGTTAATGCGAATTCTCCTACATAATGTCCAATCATTTCAGCTTTAAGTTCGAATTTTACGTAACTTTTACCGTTGTGAACGTGCACTATTTTTCCAACATATCTGGGAAGAATTATAAGGTCCCTTACATGTGTCCTGATTTCAGGTTTCTTTCCAAGTAGTCTCTTTACTACTATCTTTTGATCTGGCCCCATTTCTCTTTTTAAGCTTCTTCTTACTCTTGCTGGAAACACTTCCATGAGCTTTTCCCTGTCCATTTTCTGGAGCTCTTCCAGTGTATAACCCTTGTATTTGAATTCCTTGGATCTGCCCATGGCAACTTTCTGGGACTTCCTGCTCCTCCTTCTTATGGACTTCGCTGATGCCTGTCTATTTGTGGTCATTTAATCTTCCTCCTTTTAGGTGATAATCTTCCTACTTTCCTTCCTGGTGGTGTACCCCTTCCAACTGTGCTTGGTCTACCAACGTGCTGATGATTTCCTCCTCCATGAGGATGGTTCACCGCATTCATTGCAACACCTCTTACAGTATAGGCCTTTTTAGCCTTGCTCTGAAGATAGTGTATGTGCCTTCCAGCCTTTAGGATTGGAATATCTTTCGCTCCTGTACCAGCAACAACTCCTACTGTTGCTCTGCACTGTGGATTCACATTCTTTATAGCTCCTGACGGCAATTTTATTGAAACAAATTCCCCGTGACTTATTACCTGAGAGTATGCACCTGCAGTCCTGCAGAGTTTTCCTCCATCACCCGGTACTGTTTCTATGTTATGAACCAGAGAGCCGTCTGGAATAAATCCAAGGTAAGTAGAATCCCCACTTTTGGGATTTTCTATTTTACCTATGTTAACTGTCTGGTCAACGTATGCACCGTTGAATGCTATTTGGTACAGTTTTTTCTTGTTAGTACCATCAAGGACCAGAACTGGTGACGTCCTGCCCGGGGCGTGAATAATATCTTTTATTTTGTAATTTCCGTCCTCGGGTATTCTCATTGGGCTCACATGTCTATGCCCAGGACTCCTGAACACCAGTTTGCCCTTTCCTCTTCTCTGTGTTATTAATAGTTTACCCATTTTAATACCTCAGTAAATTCCTATCCTCTCTCCAATCTCTTCAGCATTAAACTCTGGAGCAAGTTTAATCACTGCTTTTTTTCCTCTCTTTGTGTAGAGAACATTTATTTTTTCAACCTTTACATTGAACTGTTTCTCCACATCTTCTTTTATTTGTTTCTTTGTTGCCTTCCTGCTAACTATAAATGTAAGTTTGTTTTCAGTCTGACTTTGTATCATGGTTTTTTCTGTTGCAGTTGGTGAAATAATAACGTCTTCCATCTTCATTCTACCCCCATATTCTTAATTGAACTTTCGGTAAAAAGGATCAGTCTTCCTCCTTTTCCTCCTGGAGCGAGTTTTGATATTGAAATATTTTTACAGTGCGATACCTCAACTCCTGGAAGAGATTTAAAAGCTGTAAGATGCATTGGAGAGTCTGTTACAATAAGAATGCTCTTTGGTGTCCTGTACGTCCTGTTCCTCATTGTACCTCTGCCAGCCCTGATCTTTGTTCTGTCCTTTGCCCTTTCTATATCGTCCCATACACCGAGAGACTGAAGGAAATTTCTTGCCTCCCTTGTCTTTCTAATATTGTTAATATCATCATTAACAACAACAGGGAAGGTAAGTTCTTCAGAAAACATGTGACCTCTTTTCCTTACCATTTCAGCATTTGCAGCCATGGTCAATGCAGTTTTCCATGCTATCTCTTTTTCTTTCTTGTTTATCTTTAGTTTGAGTACCTTCTCTGCTCTTGGAGAATGTGGACTTCTACCTCCCTTTGTGCTTCCGAGTAATACTGCCCTTGAACTTCCGGATACTCTGGGCATTCTAGAAATACCCATTCCTGGCCCTGATGTATGCCCAACTCTCCTCAGTCCTGCATTGGGTGAGGAGCCGTAGGGCTTTCTGTATGAAAGTGTTACTGCTCTGAAAGCCTTCTGCATTATATCTTCTCTTAACTCAGACTGGAAAATTTGAGGTACCTCTACCTCGTGATCAACCTTTCCTTCCATATTGTAAACTGATGTTTTCATTTTTAATCACCCTGCTTGGATTCCCTGGATATATATGCAACTTCCAGATTCTCAACAGATGGAGATTTCTGCCTTGATGGATCCCTGAATTTAATTAACCTCTTTATTGGACCTGGAACTGAACCGTGAATCAATACATAATTTGTTCTAACCAATCCGTAGTTTACAAATCCTCCTTTAACGTTGATATCATCCTGACCCTGGGATTTGGCATATTTTATGATCCTCATGTTCTGTTGCGTCCTCTGGTGCGATCCCATTTGTCCTGCCTGAGGAACCTGCCATCTTATCCAGTCTGGGTGCCATGGACCCAGTGTTCCTATCATTCTCCTGTGATTTCTATTTTTTGTTGGAAGAAGTTTGACTCCAAATCTCTCAACGTGACCTGTGAATCCCTTTCCCTTGGTCACTGATATAACATCCACAAAGTTTCCTGGTTTTGAAAAGTCTGTAAATTCTATTTCTTTTCCCAGTTTTTCAGTGGCATATTTGATTCTGGCGTCTACTGTTGAACCCCCAATTCTGGCTTCATAAATATCAGGTATTTTCTTTGGAACCCCTGTGATAAGCCATGGCTGAAGCATCAGCATAACTCTAACTTCTGTGAGATCCTGTGGAATTTCTCTTTCGTTTTTCTTTTTTACCTCTGGAATTACTTCAAAAATCTCCTTATCCAGATTGTCTGCCCACTTTTCATAGGTTACTCTTAATCCGTCTTCGGTTTCAGAATATCCCCTGACACAAACTACCTTTGCTGGTGGTACCTCAACTACTGTTACAGCAGCCATTATATTTCTTCCTGCTGTTGTACTACTCTTTCTGTAATCTACCATCTCAACATGTGTCATACCAACCTTGTAGCCTCCAAAAGATTGGATTTTAACATTTCCCTCAATCTCTGGCCAGCTTCTGATTGTAGACTTTAAGCTAGGCTTTCTCTTTCTGTGATAGTATCCAATAGATCCTCTTCTAGGATGATGTGGTGTTGCCATATTTTTTTCACCTCTACCGTTACACCTGTTTTGCAACAAAAATTTTTGTGCTCAACTGTGGATGCGTTAACATTGCCACTGGTGTATGGTCTGTTCTTTCAGATAATGTAAGACCGTATTTAAAGATTTATTAATTCCTTTTCGTTCTATGGATTGTTAAGCATGGTGCACTGGTATATATTATGGTAGATAGTCATACTTTTTGGAAACTTACTCCTGCTCAGAAAGAAAGAACAGTTCCAGAAAGGGTGAAATGTTGTTTAGTATTCTGTTCTTCGCCTTATTAAGGTGCTCTTCAACTGTAGATTCAGAAAGGGAAACAATTCTGGCAAGAGATTCTATTTCTGTGGCCTTTGGTATTTTGAAGTAGCCATTGGCAAGTGCTATTTGCATAATTTTTGCCTGCTTTACAGTTAAGTCGGAGAAAATATCAGATACGGAAACAGTTGATACACTTCTCAGTGTTTCTGGATGTATGGACTTACTCTTTTTTATTTTTACCTCACCATATTTTTCGAATGCCTGAATTAGTTTTTCAATTGTACCAGTCTCAATGACTATGAGAGTAATAGTTTCCAGTCCATTATCGTAAACCACTGGACCTTTCCACAGGGAATAGAGTGATTCAGCTATGCGTATTGATGAATTCTGGATGCTGCACCTGCATTTCATCATGAGTTCCACCTTACCTTCTTTGTTCTCTCTGTAGACTATGGTTGTTCCAAGCTTCTGTTCTATATTTGCAAATTCATCTTCGAGAGCCTTCAGATCATTATTTTTCCCGTAGAATTCAAGGTAGTCTATATTAGAATTGCACCATCTCAAGAATTTTATATTTGCAAAATCCTTAGATAACTGGTTGAATGCAAGGTGATTATCTATAACAAGATCGATTTGCCTCATGAAAGCCAATCCACGTTGGCTATAAATATATACCTTATCTATTGATATGAGTATTGGTGATAAAAAATGGCAAATGTAATTGTTGAGCACAGATGGAAACCAAAGAATGGAGAAGAGGTAACAAAGGTTGTAGGGAGCATAGTGCAGATGTCCAAGGATGGAAAACTTCCAGCAGGATTTCAGCTAAAATCCATAAACGTCATAGGATCTGAATCTATGGCAATATGCAACTGGGAAGCACCAAGTGTTAAAGACATGAAAGATCTCCTCGAAAAGGTAAATCCACCAACAAAACACGAAGTATACGAAGCACAGAGACTTGTGTAAATTATTAATGAGTAGACGTAACATTGGGTTTATAAAAACCCTTTACAAAATTTAGATTTTTTGGATTATCCACTATGGTAATTAATCGAATTTTTTGGCTTCAATAGATTTTGCCAGTTCTGAACTACTTTTCAGATCTGCGAACCATTCTCCAAGTACACTGTTTTCTAATTCCACTATCTGACCTGCACTAATATTCTTTCTATCATATGTGCTATGCCCATCTGATGCAAGAATGATCTTATATCCATGGGCAAAAGCATCCCTGATTGTTGAATCAACACAAAGCTCCGATTGCATTCCACAAATTATCAGGTTCTTGATTCCTTCACTTTTCAATACCATATCAAGATCGGTTTCATAGAATGCATCGGGATAGTTCTTATGTATAACTGTCTCAGATTCCTTCGATAAGAATTCGTCGTAAATTGCCCATCCCTCAGTTCCTGGTTCGAGACTATCCCCTTTTTTTCCTGAGTGTTGAATCATTATGACTGGATACTTCTTCTTCCTTGCAGAATCCAAAATCATTTTCACATTTCTTATAAGATCTTCTTTCATGAAAACTTTTTCTTCACCGTTAAGCATTCCGTTCTGAAGATCTATTACAAGAATTGCAGTTTCTTTCATCA
>JAKBGP010000079.1 GCA_021833045.1 Thermoplasmata archaeon | reverse complement strand
CCAATGTCAGAAGCTATACTGAGATCAGCGGAAAATAAATATGGTCCATTGTCTATTGAAATTGAACATCTAGCTGGAATGGTTAAGCTTGGAATACCGGTAGAAACTGCCCTGAATGATTTCGGGAAGAGGCTAAAATCACCGTCCATTATAAGGGTTGGCAAGATTATAAAAAAGGCAAGTGAATCAGGCAGCAATACATCTGATGTTATATCCCTGGTATCAAGTTTCACAACACAAACCTACCTAATGAGGGAAAGTAGATTTGCCGATATGAGAAGTTATTCTACTACCCTTGCAACATCATTCGGAGTCTTCCTATTTGTTATTGTTATGCTGGATACATTTTTCTTCCCGCAGATTGCAGGTGGAGGCCTGAGCGGTGGAGGCGTTCTGAATCTTGCTTCCTCTTCCTATGGACTGATAGAAAAGTTATTCTCTGCAGGTGTAATTGTTCAAAGTGCTGCAAGTGGACTTATATCAGGAGTTTTCAGGGACGGAAGACTAACTTCAGGTGCCATGATGTCAGGAATATTGGTTTTGATAAGTATAATGGTTCTAGCGATAATAGGGGTGCTCTAAATGGCCTTATTTTCTAAAACAAAAAAGAAGAAGACAAAAAAGAGGAAATTCCTCAGCAGGCAGGTAATAACACCTGTCAGGACTGTGAAGAGGACAAATGAGGATAAGTTCTTTCAGGAGTTGATACCCGGGACTGTATTCTCAAGGGTATATTTTGATAGAGGAGCTACCATTTTCAGGTACGAGGTTAATGAACCTGAGGTGAAAGAAAGAGTTGCGAAGTTATATGCTAAGTACAGGAATGAATTCATTGCATCCATAACAGACCCTGAAATGTATAACATAAGTGGGCTAACAAAGGATGATGCAGTCGACCAGTTCACAAAAGCACTTAGAATGACTAACTCCTTCACGCCTGATGAAATGGATAGCCTGACATACTATGTTGAAAGAGATATAAAGGGGTTCGGAAAAATAGATCCGATCATGAGGGATACTAATATTGAGGATATTTCCTGTGATGCTCCTGGAGTTCCAGTATTTGTTTATCACAAAGCCTTTGGATTTATTCCAACTAATATAATATATGACGATGTCGAAGAGCTCGAGACCTTTGTTAAGAAGATACTTCAGGACGTGGGAAGGCATATATCCATATCAAACCCCATTGTTGATGCAACACTGGAAGATGGTTCCAGAATATCTGCATCCATAGGGAAGTACATAACAAATAAGGGATCGTCATTTACCATAAGGAAATTTAAGGAAGAGCCGTTGACACCACTAGACCTAATACAGAGATCTTTGTGTAACACAAGGGTCTTTGCTTACTTCTGGCTGCTTACGGAATATGGCGGAAATGTGATGGTTGTGGGTGGTACCGCCACAGGTAAAACAACTCTAATGAACGCCATACTTTTATTCATTCCTGCACAAAAGAAGATTGTTTCCATAGAGGATACGAGAGAAATAAACCTGGTTCATGAAAACTGGGTTCCAATGGTAACAAGAACGGGATATGGAAAACTTGACCCTGAAACAGGAAAGAGGGCAGGGGAGATAGATATGTTTGACCTTCTTACCGTAACTATGAGACAGAGACCAAGCTACGTTATTGTGGGAGAGGTAAGAGGTGCTGAGGCGTTCACCCTATTCCAGGCAATGTCCATTGGAAGATATGTTTATGGCACATTCCACGCAGATGATATTAGTACTTTCATTCACAGGATGGAGTCTAAACCCATTAACATTCCCCGAAATCTGCTCCTGACACTGGATGTTGCAGTAATACTGCAGAACGTAACTGATGATCGTGGATCAAGAAGGAGAATAAAGACAATTTCAGAGATAGCAGGACAGGATAGCATCTCCAAGGATATACTGATCAATAATGCATTCATCCTCAATGAACAGTCAGATACCCAGAACTATTCCGGCTTCAGTTATGCCATAAAGAAAATAGCCGAGAAGGAGGGGAAGTTCGAGGATGAACTTGAGAAAGAGATAGACCTCAGGACAAGGATATTGGATAAGATGATCGAAAAGGGAATTTCAAACTACAAGGACTTCTATTATATGGTAAACCAGTTTTATAAAGATAGGAGAAGGGTTTTTCAGTCTCTGGATATGACAGAGGAAATTCAGGTTTGAGTTGCATCCTGGGGCAATAATCTCCCTGCTACTATTGGGAGGTATATTGTCTGTAAAAGGATTGATATTAATACTATGAAAGTAACATCTATTTCAAGTACGAGTCCCCATTTAAGCAGTAAGGCATTACCAGACAGTAATCCAATTGAATAGGGAACTGCCCCTTCAACCACAGAAACGACACCACGTGGTCCTGAAAGCGCTATGAAAGTTTTTGTTCTCCAGCTTTTTGCCGGACCCTTATTCTTGGATCTTCCAGGTGGTAATGATATAAATACTGCCATTGGTCTTACCACAAAAATGACAATGAGTGTAAGGATAAAGCCCTGAAGCAAATAACCGGTAATGTCACCAATCGTTATTAGGCTCCCCACCAGAATGAATATTATACCCTGTGCCAGGAAAGAGAGGTTTTCCTGAAAATTTGATTCCCTTGACCAGAATATACTCTTGTCTGTGAATGTTCCGACTATTGCACCCGTTGCAATGATTGCTGGGAATGGAGTTATGCCTAATCCGTAAAGCACAGTAAGTTCAAACAATACCACACCAAGGAGTAGACCAACAATAAGGTTCTCGAAATTTAGGTATTTATTGAGATATATAATTCCGAAGCCCATGGCAACTCCAAATACCGATGGGACAGCTATCTGGATAACAAGGAAAAGTGGAATGCCACCAATAATGCCCACTGCACCTGTAACACTGTTGAAAAGTGTAGAATACGAAGATCCTGAATAAATGAATGATATAGCCAGTGTAACAAGAATAATTGCCAGTGGATCATTGAAAAGACTTTCACCTATGAGTGTGCCCGAGTAATCATCCTTTATCTTAATCTTCCTGAACAGCGGTATTAGGGTTGAAGGGTCTGTTGGGGATATTATTGCTCCAAACAGGAATCCAATCAGAAATGGCGCACCTGTGAGCAGTGAGAAGAATACGCCCGCAACTACAGAAGTAACAACCATACCTACTGTATTCAGGGATATGATGTTAAGAAGAAACTTCCTTATTACCCTAAAATTTATGTTGTGACTCTCGTAATAGAGTATGACTACCAGTCCGAGTATTCCCACGCCAAATCCTGCAAAATCCTGAATCATGTACTCCGCAAAGCTATGATTAATTACTCCGAGACCTGGTCCAAATAACAATCCCAGAGATATCAGAATTGGAATTTCAACCAGTGATACCTTCCTAGCTATAGGAATAGAGAAAGATGCGATCACTAGAAGCAAACTGAGCTGAATGAAATCCTTACTTTCAAGTGTCAGCATTGTTAATCTTTTTCCGGTCCCACTGGAAGTGTTCTCTTGTGCATGCTTGCCTCATAAAGGGATTTAACCCTCTTACCCACATGATTTTCTTCGAAACTTCCGTTTCTGATGAAATAGTCTACCTCTTCGTCGATTAATGAATAGGAAAAGCCAAGCTCTTTCTCATCGGTTTGATCCTTCCATAAACCTGCACTGGGGGGCTTCTTTATTATGCTTTCTGGAACACCCACTTCTGCAGAAAGTTCCCTTACCTTTGTTTTTGTAAGACCAATGATTGGTTCTATATCGCAACCTCCATCACCGAATTTCGTAAAGTATCCTGTTATATACTCTGTCAGGTTTGTTGTTCCCACAACCATTCCACTGTTGATATTAGCATAATAATAAAGAACGGTCATTCTGATTCTTGACTTTACATTTCCAAGTGATTTCATATCCTTTATTTCCAGTAAATTGCTGTATGCCTTGATTATGTTCTCTATATATACTGTCTTTATTTTAATACCTGAAGCTTTTTCCAGTGCAATGATATCATTTAAATCATTCTGACTTACTGATGACTCTGGAAGGAATATGGGCATTATTTTTTCTTTTGGTATGGAAAGCGTAAGTAACATGAGTACCAGTGAGCTGTCAATTCCACTGCTAACCCCTAAAATTGCGGATTTATCCTTCAATGAAGATTTTAGAAAGTTAACTAATTTTTCCTTCTCAGATAGAGCCATAAAAAAGATATTAACTTACCAGTTAATTAATTATCCGTTGAATTTCTATCCCACAGACTATTCCGTTAACAAAAAGAGATCAAAAATTAAGCCTTTCTTCAATTCTGTCTATGGAAGCTTTCATCATATTGCTGAATAATACTGATGTTGTTACTGGGCCAACTCCACCTGGTACAGGCGTCACAAATGCAGCCTTTCCTAATACTGAATTATAATCTATATCACCTACAATGTTACCCTTCACTTCAGTTGTTCCTATGTCTATTAGTGAAGCACCCTCTGATATAAAATCTGCAGTTATATAACCTGGTTTTCCTATGGCAGAAACAACTATATCACTTGCACGTGTTATTGACTTCAGATCTCTGGTTTTGCTATGACACATGGTTACTGTAAAATCCTTATTCAGAAGAGCCATTGCTAGGGGCCTTCCCACTATTGTTGACCTGTTTATAATACAAACATTCTTACTGTGATCTTCTCCCAGACTCAATATTATCCGCATTGCAGCATCAGCAGTTGCTGGAAGAATATATGGGTACCCGATCATGTTCTTTCCCTGTGATTTTATTGAAATTCCCTCGATATCGAGATATTCTGGTATTATCTGTTCTATATAAAATGAATCAAGCCAGAATGGATATGGTCTTTCCACAATTATTCCATCTGGATTAACTTCAGAAATTATGTTTTCCATAATTTCAAGCGGGTTTCCATTTGAATCAGGGGAAGTGAGAAAAAGTGGGAAAGTTTCAATTCCAAGCCTGTCAGCCTTCCTGATTTTACTTCTGCCATAAACTTTTGTTTCTTCACTTTGTGTGGGATCTATTATGAGAAGCTTTGGTTTTCTTCCCTGTATGCTGACAAACCTCTCTACCAGCTTTTCAGTTTCCCTATCTATGTTGCCCGAAAACGCCTTCCCACTAAAGATTTCTGTTTTCACTACCTGACCTATATCCTATTCCCATTTAATTACGCTTTTGATTTCTCCCTGTGGCTTTTTGCTAAAAACCCCCTGTTCACCAGGGGCAAATTTATTAGTAATCATTCTACTTAGTATTCCCCTGTGAAGACGGTTCCACTTGGAGAGATAATCCAGCGCCTTAAGGTAATGGATCTCAGCGGCATCTACTGAACCGGCTATTGTTATATTTCTCTCCACGATGAAATCTATGTCCTCCCCTGACAATCCTGCCTGAGGTGCTTTCCCATTTGTTCCAAAGAGTATGAGGATGCCATTATGGTTCATCTTTCTTAGAAACCTTAGCACTGTAGCAGGATCACCGCTTGTGTCAACTATAAAATCAAGCTTCATTTCCCCTGGAAATTCAGGTTCTTTTGATGTATCCCTGAAATTAACTCCAAATGCGTTACAGAGCTCTGTGGGTATCTGGTCTATTGGATGCCTGTTGACCATGTATGTGTTGAAACCATAGTCCCTTGCGAGGAACGAGTAAAGAAAAGCTTCACTACCTGAACCTATTATAAGTGCGTTCTTTCCTTCAAAAGTTGAATACTCATTTTCATAGATAAATCTGCTTCTTACCTTATCAAAGACCTCGAATGCTTTAACAGCATTTTTTGTGGGTTCTGTGAGTACTGCAACTTCACCAAGATCGGTATCCTTAACCTTAACTAAATTGTAATCGAATTCGTTAAACGAGTCCCTCATGAAGCCATGAAGACCTGTAATTCCAGCTTCATGCTTGTTCCCATCCGAGCAGTTATCTGGCCTGCCTATCCTGCAATTTGGGCAATCACCGGGCCTTCTTACTATGGGTACAACAATGTCTCCTTTCTTGAATTTATTAGATTTGGAATCGGTCACCATGCATAATGATTCATGACCGATTACCAAGAAATCATATCCTTCCGGGTTGTATGCGAAGGAAAGTGCCCCGTTTACAATTCCTCTGTCTGTTCCACAAATTCCAGTTACTAATGGCTTTAGTGAAACGTTGCCTGGAGAATCCTTGATTTCAACTTGTTCATATTTTATCCCACCATCTGGTGCATTGGTTATATAAGCATTTACGGCTGTCATATATGATCAGTGTATTATTTTTAAAAAACATTTGCCACCGAATTAGAACAAGAAATATATTATACATGAATTTAACAGGATTCACAGACTGCTGCAAAATCGATTATTTATGTTAAAATAAAAAGAATTTTTTCCATGATGGGTTTTTAGTTTCTGATCAAATCTGGTGACCCATCTTCTCCTTCTTAGTCATCAGGTAGAATTTGTTATACTCCGTCGTCTGGCTTTTTATGGATATCCTCCCGGAGACGTTTATTCCGTTTTCTTCAAGAAACTTTATTTTTTCAGGATTATTTGTCATTAATTTCACGCTTTTTATCCTGAAATAATTTATTACATCCACCGCAAATGTGTAATCTCTCTGATCTGCTGGAAGTCCCAGTTTAAGGTTTGCCTCAACAGTATCATATCCCTCTTCCTGAAGGCTATATGCCTTTATCTTGTTTACAAGTCCAATTCCTCTGCCTTCCTGTCTCAGATAAATAAGCATTCCATAGGGTTGTTCTCCCAGATATACAAGAGACTTCAGTAGCTGGTCTCTGCAATCACACCTCTTTGATCCAAAAACATCTCCTGTCAGGCATTCACTGTGTATTCTAACAGGAACATTTTCTTTTCCTGTGACATCACCCTTTACAATTACTGCATTTTCATTGGGTTCCCCATCATTGAATGTGTATATATCAAAAAATCCTGCCAAAGTTGGTAATTTGGCTTTTGCTGCTAATGTTATCATTCTTCTTCATGTAATAATCACTTCAGCGTATTAAAAACTATATTTGAAAAATTTTAATATAATAGCTATTTTTTCATTTTTCTGTGACTGAGTGCGCAAGCAACATACCAAAATAAACCGCAACATAATGGTAGTCTATTATGATTTTTATCCCAGATTCATCCATTATACCCTTTAATATCAACATATTCCAGAAACTATCAGGTTTTCCCCTGTTTACTGTCTCCTGATCAATAGTATATAGTGGATCTAATGAATTATTCTTTATGGCGTTTACAAGTATCTTCTCGTATTTATCTGCATCTTCTGAATAGCCGTAAGGACCTTTTGCAGAATGTGTATGTGCCTGATCTGCACTCAATATGATACTTACCTTTTTTGGGTAATTTTTTACAATGTGAAATAGTGATTTTCCGAAATCTACAAGTTTTGCTCTGTCATTTATCCTTGGCTGACCTATCATCACAATTTTTCTTTGATTGAAGAAATATAGCGGTATTGAACTACCAAAATCCAGAGGGAATACACTAAGCTCACCAGAATAGGTAGAAAATCTAACATCCAGACAGAATTCAGGGAACTTTTCTATTATTTCCTCAGTTAGTTTTCTCTCGTTACTGCACAGAAAATCAAGTTTCTTATTCACAAGTTTTGTTTCTGCCCTGAAATATTCAGTATTTATAACAGCCATATGATCCTTTATGGTCATTCCATGCGGAGAAAGTATAACAATTACATCGGAGTCATCGTTTCCGGCTATTTCGGCTATATAATTCCTCATTGTGACGCTTTCCTTATCCGGAAGATCTATCAGTTCATCTCCATGTGGTATAATATACAGATTAACTAAACTCATTATTCACCATGTTGAACCTGAATATTTGAGTTACTGATCTTTTATATCTATGGCTTTTCTGCAATCAGAATCATTCTATGCTTTTGTAGAATCATATTATGAATATCAAAATCCATTTTCTTTAAATCTTCATCGCCCAAACTTTCAATGTATTTTTTTACATCCATTCCAGACTTACTATTCTCATCGACGGGATATAGCCATTTTAGGAAATGTGTAGGCTCTACCATTTCCTCAGCTATTACATTGTTAAATCCTGCCTTTTTAACGAGAATCTTCCACTGTGAAATTTTTTCTGCCCTAACATGTGATTGATCCCTTAGAATTTCCAGTTTATTGTAGTTTCCCTGATCATCTGTTTCAGGTTCAACTAGATCAGCTATTCCCAGTTTACCACCTTTTTTCATTACCCTGAATGCCTCCCTCAAAAACTGATCCTTATCATGAAAGTGATGAGCTGCCCTTCGAGTTGTGACAACATCAAATTCAGATTCATTAAATGGGAGATCTTCTACCCTACCAAGTACAAACGTCATATTACGAACACCCTCCTGCTCGGATAATATCTTTGCCTGTTCAAGCATCTGCTCTGTACCATCATATGCAACAACACTTTGCACCTTTTTAGCCAGTGAAATGGAGGTGAAGCCTGTTCCAGCTGCCAGATCTAAGCACCTGTAAGAGTCCTTTAGATCAAGCAGATTTATTAATATTTCAAGATCTTTCCCTTTTCTGTGACTCTCACTTGCTGCGTATTTCTCAGCATTTTTTCCAAAAAAATCCCTATAATCACTCATTTACTGATATTGTTCATATCTATTAAAATATTCTTGGATATGAATAATTATTAAATACCTATTGCTCTTAAAAAAGATTTATAATATGGATCCTAAACGCTCTTTTTGTTTTCAGGCAACCATGTTTTAATAAATGAAAACAAAGGCGGGTTAAATAAAATAACAAAATATATTTTGTTTGGCTGGATACCAGTGTAATGAAAGCATTATTCGTGGGAGGAAGCGGTTACATAGGAAGGAATCTAATGAA
>JAKBGP010000078.1 GCA_021833045.1 Thermoplasmata archaeon | reverse complement strand
ACTTAAGGCAGTTCAAACGGTGGGAGATGTAATCACATTTTCAGAATATGGTTCATCGCTGGAAGAGGCATTTGTAAACCTGATTGATGAAAAGAGTCAGGCAAAATAAATCACTTATATTATCTTTATCAGAATTATAATAAAATTTTGTAAATTTTGTTTTCAACTATACATTAAATTTACTGGAATTTGTAATCTGGTTTCCTCTTCTGAACAAAGGCAGAGATTCCTTCCATGAAATCCTTTGAATTATAGAGGTTTCCCATGGCTATGGATTCCATTTCCAGTCCAACATCTGCAGGCACCTCAGATCCCTTGTATATTAACTTCTTTGAAAGTGCTGCTGCAATTGGTGACACCTTTTCGCTCAGTTCCCTTGCAAATTCCATCGTCTTTTCCCTGAGTTCTTCCTTCGGATACAGTCTGGACACTATACCATATTCGCTGGCGACATCCCCTGTAAATCTCTCTCCTGTTAGAATTAGATAGGAAGCCCTTGACATACCGATAAGTTTCGCAAGCTTCTGGCTCCCACTCCATCCTGGCAGCAGACCTATAGTTGTTTCAGGGAATCCTATCACACATTCGCTGTGTGAAACCCTTATATCACAGTTTAGTGAAAGTTCAAAGCCACCACCTAAAACATAACCTCTCATTTCGGCAATAACAATTTTTGGAATTTCAGATAGCTTCCTGAATATTCTCTGGCCTTTTCTTGAGTGTTCCATGAAATCCATGAAATCAGGTATGAATTGAGTAAGCTCAGCCCCTGCAGAAAATACATTCTCATTACCTGCAATTACAATAACAAAGACTTCTCTGTCATTCCATAGTTTATCAATAACTCCGTCAAGTTCGTCTAGAACATTTGTATTTAGGAGATTGTTTTTTCCGTTATTCAGCTCAATTCTTGCCACCTTTCCAGAAATTGTGACTTTGATAAGTTTCCCTACTTCATTTACCGAATTCTTAACATTAGATGAGTTCTTCAACCTACCATCCATCGCCTCCTTCATTCTACCCTCTTCAATGGATTTGGCAGGTTTGAATACATCTGCGCCAAACTTTTCATATAACTGTGTCAGTTTATCCTTTACTTCCTTGTTAGAAAGACCCTTAGCTACAGAGACTGGACCAAATGGTCTATTCATTCCGAGACAGAATCCCTTTTCAATATCATCCGGGCTTGCAACACCTTCTTCTATGAGCTTTACTGCCTCATTGATTTCCAGACAGAACACATCCAGAAGTTCCACCTTTGAGGATGGATTTGCCTTAGGTATTTGCGCCTTTCCGTCTTTCCATTTGTAAAAGCCTTCCCCCGTTTTAATTCCCAGCTTTTTCTCTTTAACCATCTTCAAAGGTATGGTTGTGTTTCCATATGCACTGGAGAGAGTTTTGCTGTAGTAATCCAGAGAATGTAGTACTGTATCAATTCCTACATAATCCATAAGCTCATAAGGTCCCATGGGTAAAGCCTGGCTCTTCGCAAACGCATCAATGGACTCAGGCGAATCTAGTTTTTTCTCCAGTAGAAGGATGAAATAAAGTGATTCAGGTGCACTGATCCTGTTTACAACAAATCCTGCAGTATCCTTTAGTACTTTTATTGGCTCCTTTCCTATTTTCTTCGAAAAGTTATACACTTCCTGAAAGCTCTCTTCAGATGATTTTTCCCCTCTTATAACTTCTACCAGTTTCATCATGACTGGTGGATTGAAGAAATGCATTCCAACCAGCCTCTCTGGTCTTTTCAGCATGCCTGCTATTTCAGTTATTCTTATATTTGAAGTATTGGTAGCCAGGACTGCATCTGGTTCCGCAAACTTTTCAACAGAGTTGAAAACTTCTTCTTTTAGTTCCGGAATTTCAGGAACAGCTTCTATCACAAGCTGCGATCCCTTAAGAGATGGCTCCATTTCCTTATAGAACATGATTCTTTCCATCACACGGTTCTGATCCTCGCTCTTCATCCTACCAGCCTTTACAAGTCTTGCCAGGCTTTTTTCTATTCCTGACTTTCCCTTATCCAGTGCTTCAGGATAACTATCAAACAGGTTTACCCTGAAACCTGCAGTGGCAATAACCTGAGCTATTCCGCTACCCATTAATCCTGATCCTATAACCGTAACCTGATTAATTTCCATAGGATCACTTCCTGAGTTTCTTCACAAGACCCGTCATTTTTGTTGCACTCATGAGATCTCCAGAAATCTTAATTTTTCCTGTCATGTATGACATTACAGGATCAATTGTGCCATTGAAAAGGCTCAATAACGTCTCTTCCTTTCCACTAATTGTTGCGGTAGGTGCTGAATCAGTTCCCATATTGAATGTTACTTCACCCTTGGTTACCTTGACATAATAGGCCTCACCATCTGTAGGGGCAAACTGGAATGTTTTTTCCATAGTGGCAATTTCTTTCTTTACATCCTCATCATTTCCATATTTTTCTAACATTTGTTTTAAAACATCGCCTGAAGACATGGATTACAATGATACAGCATATTATATGTTTATTGGTATTATTTATATTGTTTGGGTATATAAAAAAAAGGATTATGGTGCCTGGGCTGCTGAAAATAGAACCTGATCGAGGAATATCTCTTCGGGTTGGGCTCCGATTATTGGCTCATCAATATTACTTATGGTTGTGTGTGGAACGCTTGAAACTGCTGCGGCTTCTGCCTCTTCTTCAAATTCGTATGATTCTACCATATCTCCAGTAATATTTGGGTTCACAAGGGCAAAATTGTGTGCCATTCTAACTGCTGAAGGGCAGTATGGGCAGGTTGGTGTTATAAACACTCTTATGCTGACCGGTTTTTCAATGGTTTTTAACTTATCAATTGTGCTTTCCCTGAGTTCTATCTTCCCAGTGGAGAATGTTTCTATATCTTCAATTATAGACCTGAATTCATAACCTGATGGAATCCCAAAGTATCTCACATTTCCATTCTGGAATCTGTCTGAAAATAGTATGACCACTGGAGCCTTTTCTATTTTATATTTCTTTGATTCCTCATCTCCAAGTTCATGTATCTCAACCTTAACCTTATCTGTTATTTCTGCTATCTCCCTCATTAGCTGTTCTGTATCGTTGCAGTACTGGCACGACTTATTATCATCCTTGAAGACCTTAATTGTAACTTCATCCACCATTGTGGTAGAAAACTGTTCTTTTAATTTTGTTCTGTATTCATCATTTATTAATTGCATGTTTAATGCATTGTGATAAGTTATTAAAACATGTTTGTAAAAATTAAAATGTAAACTGGAAATATCCATAGTTGATGTATTTTAAATTTCACTTTAATCCATATAACATACCGCATTAGGCTAATAAATACAGACCCGTGAAAAATATAATAATATTTTTCACAACAGTCACATCTATCTGAATGAATTATTCATTAATTCCAGTAGTATAAAACATAACAATTTTAATCAAGATACTAATTTCCAAATATTGAAACTTTTAAAGATCAGGAAGATCACAGTTGGTCCACTGATGACGGACTGCTATATACTGTCAAATTCAGATGAATGTGTTATAGTTGATGCAGGAGGAAATCCTGAAAAGATAATAGAAGAAATTGAAAAGTTCAATCTGAAGCCAAAATTTATCATTGCCACACATGGTCACTTCGACCATTTTCTGGCAGCAAGAGAAATACAGAGGAAGTATGATATTCCATTTTATATCAACGAAAAGGATAAAGAAATGCTTCAATCAAAAGATTATTCGGCGGAGCATTTCATAAAGGGTTTAAAGGCAGAAATTCCCGACAGCATTATAACATTCAGTGATGGATTCGTATTCAAGGTTGGGAGTCACCAGTTGAAAATTATGGAAACTCCTGGGCACACACCTGGAAGTTCCTGTATAGTTGGAGACGGCTTCATACTCACCGGAGACACGTTATTCAGAATGTCCATAGGAAGAATGGATTTTGGAGGTAATGAAGAAGACATGATCAGAAGTCTGAAAAAACTTTCCCAGATGAAGGAGTCTACAAGAATATATCCGGGCCATGGTGATCCGAGTGATATACGTTATGAGCTGCTAAACAATTTTTATTTCCAGAATGTTGCAAACAAAAACAGTTTATATTGAATTCACGACGTGAGTATACAGACTGCAACTGTATTAAGATCAAACCACTGCAGTCCAGTAGTAAGTCATATTAAGAATAGTTAAATTAAAAATTTTTGATAATTGTTGGTTCACTGTCTCTTATCAATTGGTACGTATTCAACATCCAGCTTGCCCACATAGTTATCCAGTGGTCTAAACAGTCTGTTATTCTCCCAGTATTCAAATAGGTGAGCTGTCCATCCAGCCATTCTAGATGCTGCGAATATTGGGGTAAACAGATCGGATGGAATGTCCATTGCTGTGTAAAGTGGACCAGAGAAAAAGTCTATATTTGGCCAAATCCCTTTTGTCTTACTGAGCTTTTCTTCCATCAGCTTTTCGGCTCTTATGGCAATTTCAAGCAATTTCTCTATCTGTGGATCAGTGGTAGTTTTCATGAAGGACTGAAGATATTTGTATACAACCTTTGCCCTTGGATCATAGGCCTTGTAAACCCTGTGTCCAAATCCCATAATTCTCTGTTTTCCAGCCAGTGCATCTTCAATATATTTTTCAGTATTATCAGGTTCTCCTATGGCCCTCATCATGTTCAGTGCTGCTTCATCTGCACCACCATGGAGAGGACCCCTGAGCGTTGCTATTCCTGCTACAACTGCTGAGTATGTATCAGCCAGTGTTGATCCTGTAACAAGAGTTGAAAATGTAGAAGCGTTACTGCCGTGTTCTGCGTGAAGTATGAACATCAGATCAATTAGCTTTGCAGATTCCTTGTCCGGTCTCTTGCCTGTTAACATATATAAAAAGTTTGATGAATGGGAGAGTGACCTGTCCGGTTCAACGAAGCCTTTTCCTCTCATGGTTCTTCCTATCATTGCAATAATGGTGGGCAGTTTAGCAATAAGTTTTACTGCCCGTTCAAGATTGGCTTCCTTGCTCCTGTCACTCATATCATCATCGTATGTAGATAGGGCTGAAACACATGTTCTAAGAACGTCATTGGGATGAGCTTTACCAGAATACATCTTTATGATCTCCTTAATTTCGCTGGAGACCTCTCTCTCATCCTTTAATCTTGCATCAAAGACATCCATTTCGTGTCTGTTTGGCAGATGTCCATAGAGGAGTAGGAAAGCAACTTCCTCATAATTTGATTTATCTGCTAGAACCTCAATAGGATATCCCCTATACCATAATTTTCCATTAGTTCCATCGATCTTACAGAGTGTTGTATCAGCAATAAAAATGCCCTCTAATCCTTTACTGATTGTAACTTTTTCGTCTGTCATATCCCTATATGTCAAAAATATACTTATTTGTTTGTTAAGGTTTAATACTCAGTATAAGCCACATAATAAAAAATTAATTCTGGTTGAATTTCTATTGGGTTTTCATTTCCACAGGTTCAAAAGTTCATCCTTTGAAATGACATTGAACATAAGTTCCATATTTTTCAGTGATCTCTCATGGGCCTCTCTGTTCCCTGAAGAAACTGCGTCCTTTATCACAACATTATAAAAGCCTCTGTTGGAGCCATCTCTCACACTGGATTCCACACCAATTTCGGTGGCAATTCCTGTATAAATAAGGGTCTCTATTCCTGCATTTCTCATCATCATCTCAAAATTTGTTCCTATAAATATGCTTGCGGTGTTCTTGTTTAATACAATATCTGAGTCTTCAGGCTTAATAGTAAGTTCAAACATACTTTTATCCATTTCCTTTGGAAATCCACCTCTTGCAAGTCTCGGGGCAGATTCAAATTTTTCCGGCAGAGGTGTTATCTTCGTAAAAATTACGGGTATTTCAAGTTCATGTGCCCTTTTTATTAGTTCAGTGTTATTCTTAATGAATTCCTCTTTGTTGAATATTCTACCCACAAGCATGTTCTGAACATCCCATATTATTAAGGCTGAATGCTCTGGTTTTACTACCCCTCTTATATCTTTGTATATTTCTCCTTTAACCATGTTTTTGTATGTTTAGAACATATTTACTTTTTTCCTGTTTTCTTATGTACTGAACTAATTATGGTTGCAAACATACACAGGACTTAGTGAAATAAGTTTTAAAATGCACAATTCAGTAAAGATTAATTGCACCAGTATACTACAGTGCTTATGGGTATTGTTTCAGAAGGGAAGCCTTATCCCCTCGGATCAACTCTTACGAACGATGGAGTAAATTTTGCAATATATTCTGAAGATGCCGAATCAATTGAACTTGCACTTTTTAAACCCTCTGATTTGAAGTGTCCAAATGAAACCATTTCGATGAAAGAAGTGGATGCACACGTCTGGCACTGTGAGGTTTCTGGTATAAAAGAGGGACAATTGTATGGCTACTATGTGGGTGGTCCATTCGATCCATCTCAAGGTCTAAGATTCAACAAGAACAAACTGCTTATAGATCCATACGCAAAGTCACTTAATTCCAAAATAAACTGGGATGACAGCATATTTCCCTATGATATAATGTACGGTTCATCTGTTAACAATGAGGATGATACTGAATTCATGCCAAAGTCAATGGTTGTCAATGATCTTTACGACTGGCAGGATGTAAGAAAGCCTGAAAGGAGATGGAATGATACCATAATCTATGAAACCCATGTAAAGAGCATTACACAGATGAAAGAAGATCTTGATAAGAATATCAGGGGTACCTATTCAGCGCTTGGCTCCTCAAAGGTGATCAACTATCTTAAGGACCTGGGAATAACTGCAGTTGAACTCATGCCGGTGCAACAGCACGTAGACGATAAGGTACTGGTAGATAGGGGACTGACAAATTACTGGGGCTATAATACCATAGCATATTTTGCCCCTGATCTGAGGTATTCAACAAGCCATGATAATCAGATAAAGGAATTCAAGGATATGGTTTTTAATCTTCACTCCAATGGCATTGAGGTAATACTCGATGTGGTTTATAATCATACGGCCGAGGGAAACCATATGGGTCCACTGCTTTCATTTAGAGGTATAGATAATAGAACATACTATTTTCTAGACCCATCTGATCCATCCAAATATGTTGATTTTACCGGAACCGGAAACAGTCTAAACGTAAGCAATCCTCAGGTTTTACAGATGATCATGGATAGCCTGAGATACTGGGCAATAGAGATGCAAATAGATGGATTCAGGTTTGATCTGGCTTCAACACTTGCAAGAAACCTTTACAGCATAAACATGCTTTCCCCATTCATGAACGTGATCCATCAGGATCCAGTACTTTCAAGACTTAAATTAATTGCTGAACCGTGGGATATAGGACCAGGTGGATATCAGGTAGGGAATTTTCCTCCAAAATGGAGTGAATGGAATGGTAAATACAGGGACTCCCTAAGGAAATACTGGAGAGGAGACGATGGAATGATTGGGGAATTTGCCACAAGAATATCAGGCTCACCCGACCTTTATGATGACGGTGGCAAGAGACCGCATTCCAGCATAAATTTTGTAACATGTCATGATGGATTTACCCTTATGGATCTGGTTTCATATAACACAAAGCATAACGAAGCAAATACTGAGGGATTTGAAGGTGGGATAGATGAAAATTACAGCTTTAATTATGGCGTAGAGGGGAGAACAGAGGATAAGAAGATTATGGGACTGAGATACAGGAGCATCAAGAATTTCTTTCTCTCACTTTTTGTTTCACAGGGAACTCCCATGATACTTGGTGGAGATGAAATAGGACGAACACAGCAGGGAAATAACAATGCATACTGTCAGGATAATGAAATCAGCTGGTATGACTGGAATATGGATGAAGATAAGCAGAATCTTTACAAATTCGTTAAGAAAGCCATAGCTTTAAGGCGATCAAACCCCGTTCTTGCCAGAAAGAATTTTTTCAGAGGGGATCTTGTAGCTGGGACAGAAATGAAGGATGTTGTCTGGCTTGACAAAAACCTTGAGGAACTTAAAATTGAAGATTGGAAGAATCCATCACTTAAGCATCTTATGGTGTGGATAAATGGGGAATACACGAGTGAGGTAGAATATTCTTACAGGAAGATTACAGGTGGTGATCTTTTACTGCTGTTCAATTCATCGGATAGCGATATCATGTTCAAGCTTCCAAATGATACTAAAAAATGGGAACTCTATCTGGATACAAACATCTTGAACATGGACACACTTCCAATAAGGCTTGATTCACCTCAATACCTTCTGAAGGCAAGGGGTTCAGCCATTTTGAGAGAGATAGTTTAGTAAAACAGTATTAACCTGTGTTTCTTATTCTCAACCTGTTTAGAAACGAAAAAAGCCACTGAATTTTTCCATTGTGTTTCTTCCTCGAAACAATTTTATAGGCCACATCACCGATTCCAGATATCTTTAACAGGAACAAGGCAGGCAAAAGAGGAAACAGAATCGTCACTTTCCCTGTAAGGTTGAAAATTGCATCAAATCCTATGTCAGTATTTCCATTCTCATCTTTTAGAATTAATTCATTTGAATTTTGGAAAGGTGTGCCAGTCATAGGAATTGTTTCAATGCCACTTCCCCTGATCAGATCGGTTGAAAATCTACATAGCTCGCATCGATCATCATAAAAAATTTTTGTAACATGTATTTCTGGATGCAGCGAGTTTTTCTGTTCATTTTCAGATTTCATTAATATCTATTTCATTTCTCTGGGCTTCGGAATAGTATAATCTCCCCTGTCTCCACTATAATAGTTGAAGTTTGCTCCGCATTTGGGACAGGTATACCTTGTTACCATGTATGAATTGAAAGTCCATTGTTTATTCTCCTTTATTCCATCAGTATTACCACATACCGGGCATTTCATGAAATAACATGCTATTCTTCC
>JAKBGP010000077.1 GCA_021833045.1 Thermoplasmata archaeon | reverse complement strand
TATTGTCCCATAGTTTGAAGGATTGTAAGTAATGATTGCAGAAGTATCCTCGTCTATCAGTTGAATTAGTTTATCAAGATTGATAGTACCATCTTCATTAACCGGATATGGTTTAAGTAATATGTCCAATCCTGTGACATATGTTTTTATTACCTGTCTGTGAGACAATCTTATATTTTCTGGTATAAGAACTGTCTTTTTACCATTTATTCTGTGAGCCATTCTCACGGCCTCGCCTAGCCCTGTAGGTCCGTCATACATGGATGAGTTCGTTACATCCATTTTTGAAAGGTCAGATATTATGCTTTGATACTCAAAGAGTGAGTGAAGCATGCCCTGGGATATCTCTGCCTGATATGGTGTATATGATGTAATGAATTCATTTCTCATTATGATATTTGGAATAGACGATGGAATGAATCTTTCATATGCACCCAATCCAAGAAAAATTTTCATGTTTATTGCATTCTTAGAACCTATCCTTTCTGATTCAAACATCACGTCCATCTCTGACCTGCCACCGCCAATGGATTTTATATCACTTCTGATGTTATTTGGTATATCCCTAAAAAGATCCTCATAATCATTCATTCCCAAATAAGCCAGTAAATCGTTATCTGTGTCCATGGAATCAACCACTAAAGTAATCATCAACCATTATTAAAATATAGTCAGAAATTCCGCTCTTATTTTACTTTTCAAAATTAAGTTCCAGTAATTCTTCTCTGCTTGAATTCCCGTTATATTTAAAAATTTCCTCAATTATCAGATCACTGAACATTTCTTTTGTGGATAACCCGACAATTTGCATTAGCTGGAATTGTGGTACCACCACCTGAAGATATAGTTTTCCCAATCTTGCCTTTAGAACCCTGCTTTCTGTTAGAATATTTTCAGATGCAAGCTTTTTAAGAAAGTCTGAATAAATCCCGTTTAAAGTCACAAACTTTGAACTTCCTATAACTTCCTCAACGTTGATCACTGACCTATCGTAGTTGTCGTCCAGTGTACCTATCATTGTTACCTTATTAAGTCTCGGCGTGTCACCTTCCAGAAATGTGGTATTGTCATTTGAACTGGCCATTTTTCTATCCAGAAAAGTGATTCCCATTAACTGTTCCGAATAAACCTTTGGATCTACTTCTATTACCCCGCTTGAAATTGGCCTGATCCAGTCAACAAAAAGATCGTCCAGATTTCTTGCACCATCCAGTATTATATCGTTTAAATCCCCAAGTTTTTCATCCATTACTCTTCCTGTAATTGAAAAGCCCTCACCAGAAAGTTCCATGTAGTCTACAATAAATCCACTTATGCTGAGCATTTTCTTTATATGATCGAATTCTTCTCTTGTTTCACCAAGACTCATAACATAATTTCCGTAACTATCCATTTCTGCCTTCAGTTTTAGAAACGTTGCTATGCTCCTATTCTTTGCAACTTCGGAAGGAATGAAGAAAAGAAAATCCTGTTTTACATCATCACTTATGACCCTAGTTCTAATGATGATTTTGTTTTCAAAGAGAACGTCGAACAACTGTGAATTCCACCTGTAACGAATCTTTATTGAATGCATATTTCTCTTCACCACATTTTAGTTTAGTTATATTTAGAATATTAATCTTATTGAAAAATGTGAAACCTGGTTTGATAACAAATATTGATCACATTTGAAAAAGGTTTATCTAAATGTAAAGCGTTGTACCCCTAATGAAATTAAAATCTAGTGTGAGTAACCTGAAAGAAGTAACAGATATACTAAGTTCAATAACCAATGAAGCAAAACTTGAGTTTGATAATGATGGTCTGAAGGTTAGGGCAATAGATAGCGCTAGGATAGCCATGGTTGACCTTTTTGTGCCCAAGGAATCGTTTTCAGCTTATGATCTTGAAGAAAAAGTTGAGGTCTCAGTTGAGCTTGATAAGATAAGAAATGTTCTAAGACTTGCATCCCAATCAGATGATCTTCTATTAAGTATTTCTGGAACTAAAATGAAGTTCTCTCTTGGAAATCTCACAAAAACCATATCTACCCTTGACACATTTGTGAATTCGCCAAAACTGCCAAGTGTGGATCCAAAGAATTATGTAGTTATAAGGAAGGCAGATCTGGATAGGGGATTGAGGGCGGCTACTGATGTGAGAGATTCCATAAAGTTCACCATAGAGGATAAGAGATTTGAAGCCACCTCTAAAAGTGATTCAGAGGAGGTTGACCTTATCATAGATAATGATAATCTGATAGAAGTCAAGGCACAGGAAAAGGCTTCCAGCAGTTATCCGCTTGATTACCTAAGCAAGATAATAAAGGCAGTTAGTTTTGCTGATACGTTGAAAATTGCCTTTAACAATGATTATCCCCTTGTGATGGAATTCAACTTTTCAGGTAAGGATGGTATCAAGACAGCTAAATTCTTACTTGCACCGAGAATAGAGTAGATTCAAAAGCGGGCGCGAGGGGATTCGGACCCCTGATCTACAGCTTAGGAGGCTGTTGCCATATCCAGGCTTGGCCACGCGCCCTTTTCTATTTGATATATTTTTTTTATTCCTTACAAACTCCATTTCAATAGCTTCCATTTTGGAATATATCAAAATGGTTTTCCGGTTGGGAATCCGTTGGTAATCGGAGCTTTAGATATTATATTTTCGAAATATACATGAAATATATCCCAGGTTCTCCTTAAAATCTTTTAACGAGAAGATTTTCAAATAAAAGTTTATTAATTTATCATAAAGCTTAAGGTTGTATGAATAATCAAAGGTTATGTTGGAAGGTACTCCGTTTAAAAATAAGGGGGTGATTATCACCGGAGGTGGAACCGGTCTTGGGCAGTCTCTTTGCCTGAAGTTTGCCAGTTATGGTGCCAGTGTTTATACTTTTGGCCGAACCGAATCAACCCTTGAGGAAACAAAACAAAGAGTGAATGCAATTAATGGTAATCTTGAATATAAGGCAATTGACATAAGAAACTTTGACGCTGTGAACGAGTTCATTGATGAAACTTTTAGAAAAATAGAGATAATAGGACTTGTAAATAATGCTGCAGGTAATTTTATATCGAGGACGGAAGATCTGTCAATGAATGCCTTCAAATCAGTAATAGACATAGTTTTAATGGGTTCAATTAACACTTCAGTTCAGGTATCGAGAAGATGGATGGAAAGGAAGATCAGGGGAAGTGTTGTGAATATACTAACTTCTTACGCGGATACTGGTTCAGCATTCGTTACTCCTTCGGCCGCAGCAAAGGGTGGTTTGAGAGCATTTACCAGAAGTGTTGCTGTAGAATGGGGTCCAAAGGGCATCAGAACCAATGGGGTAGCGCCTGGTCCTTTCAAGACTCAAGGAGCATGGAAGAATCTGATTCCAGATGATAGCTATGAAAAAATCCTTAAGGAAAAAAATCCTATGCGAAGGCTTGGAACTACTGATGATATTTCAGAACTTGTTTCATATCTTATCAGTGATTATTCTTCGTTTATAAATGGTGAAATTATAACTATAGATGGTGGAGAATGGATACAGGGTGCTGGACAGTTCAACATGCTTTCACAGATAGATGATAATATGTGGGATATGATCCGGAAGAACAGGGTGAAGAAAGAATGATGAGTATATATATAAATGGATGGGAAACAAATATGAAGTTTTCGGCTGCACATTTCATTCCATACCATGATAAGTGTAAAAGATTACATGGACATGATTATGCAATCGATATCAGAATAGAAGGAGAATTACTGAATGGCATGGTAGCTGACTTTGTGACCGTGAAGAGAGAGATGAGAAAGTTTCTTGAGGAAATTGATCATAAGCTTATACTTCCCGTGCATGGAAAAGATATGGAACAGAAAAAGGAGAACGGCCAATTCATAATAAAATACGAAGGAAAAACTATGTCAATACCCGAAGAGTTTGTTTATCTGTGCGATGTGGATTACAGCAGCAGCGAGGAATTATCAAGATTTTTTGCAAGGGAAATAGTCAGTAAAGTGAAATTTGAGAAGAATGTTAAATTGATTGAAGTTTCAGTGTATGAAGGACCAGGACAGAAAGCTTCATGGAGTGAGAAAATTGGATAATGCAATAATATTGATGTCAGGAGGGCTGGATTCTACAACGGTCTTATCATTCGCAAAGAAAAATGGATATAATATCACTGGACTCAGCTTTGATTACGGTCAGAGGCATAGAAGGGAGCTGGAATCCTCAAAGAAAATTGCTGATTTTTACGGCATTCAAAGAATTGTATTCAAGATAGATCTGAGGCAGATAGGGGGTAGTTCACTTACGGGTGATGAGGCAGTAGAAATTGGTAAGCTTGAAAGAAAAGAGATTCCCAATACCTATGTTCCTGGCAGGAATATACTATTCCTATCAATAGCGGCTGCATACTCAGAATTACTGGATGCCAGAACAATTATGATGGGAGTCAACTCAGTAGATTATTCAGGTTATCCGGACTGCAGACCAAATTTTATAAGCTCAATGGAACAGAGCCTGCAACATGGACTTGACAGGAGTGACTTAAAGATAATGGCACCACTTCAGTACCTGAATAAGGGTGAGATAATAACTATGGGGATAAAGAATAATGCCCCATATGAACTCACATATTCCTGTTATAATGGCAGAGAAAAAGCATGTGGAAGGTGTGATTCCTGTCTACTTAGATTGAGGGGTTTCATGGATGCGGGAGAAATAGATCCGACTCCCTATGAAACATATCCTGACTTTTATATAGATTATTTAAGAAACTTAAAAAAATATAAAAAATAAATGAAATTATTGTTTTGTTAGGAACTGATCTACTTTTTCTGCGTTACCTTTTACTGAGGCAACTGTTTTGTTCCAAAGCTCCTTTTCCTCTGCTGTGAAGTTAATATCAAAGATTCTCTCCACTCCATTTTTTCCTATAAGTATTGGAAGTCCAATAAATAGTCCCTGTGCTGAATAGTGCTTTGATGTTTTCTCATCCACAAACGCGGCACATGGTATCATTCTTCTTCTGTCTTTTATTATTGATTCTACCATTGCTGTTATTGCTATACCAGGCGCGTAGTAGGCGCTTCCTGTCTTAAGGTAATCTACTATTTCTCCTCCACCAAATCTCGTCCTTTTTACTATTTCATCTATTTTTTCCTTACTGAGAAGATCTGTTATGGGAATGCCTCCAACAGAAGAATACCTGATAAATGGTACCATATCATCACCATGACCACCTATGACAAATGCATTTACATCCTGAACTGAGGCTTTAAGTTCCATTGCGAGGAATGTCCTGAATCTTGAACTGTCAAGTGAACCACCTAAGCCTATAATTTTCTTTGGTTCTATTCCACTAACCTTTTGAAAAGCATATGCCATTGTATCAGCCGGGTTTGATACGATTACAATTACTGATTCTGGAGAATATTTCTTTACATTTTTTGCAACATCGGCTATTATGGCTATGTTTTTGGCTAGCAGATCATCTCTGCTCATTCCTGGTTTTCTTGCAAGACCAGCAGTTATAACAATAACGTCAGAACCCTTCATATTCTCGTAATTCTTCGGATCAACTGTTGTGAATCCCTTAATGTTCAAATCTGTACCCCAGTGTGGTGTTCCTTCCATCATATCAAGTGCTTTCCCTTCTGGAACTCCATCAACAACATCAAACAAATATACATCTCCAAGGTCCTTAAGTGCAATAAACTGTGCAACTGTAGCTCCAACATTTCCTGCTCCTATTACGGATATTTTAGATCTCATGTTAATGGTATTACTTTAAGGGTTAAATTGTTATTTATCCTTTATAACAGTTGGGAGTGAACACATCCAAAAGGAAAGTTATTAAACGTTCCTATATATAAATTTAACCTGTTACGTAAGTTTTAGACTAACCGGTTCAGAATATTTAAGAAATTACTTATTATCCTGATTGCCCAAAAAATTCACGAACTTGAGATGATATGATGATCGATTTTAGAACGATTGTAAGAGATAAGACTGAAGAGTACCAAAGATAATAGTAAAATAGTTGAACCTAATACATCTACCAACAATATGGTAATAACAACCTATTCCAGAGAGGAATGGTGTGAACACGTCCAGTGCTGTGCTCATATTGAAAGTGTGGTATTTAGGTTGTGCTTTAAATATTAAAACCAAAATGTTTAAATCTGATTTAAATTACACATAACAGTGTTGGGATAAACTTTCAACGCAATATAAGAGGTTAAAACCTAATGGAAGATCCATTTGAAGTGTTTAAGGATTTCTTTAACCAAAAATTTGGGAAGTCACTTATAATAAAAGGAAGACCCGGTACGGGTAAGACAACATTCAGTCTGGAGTTAGCATCTCGCCTATATGAGAATCAACCGATACATTTTCTTTCCTCAAGATTTAACGACGAACCTTTAAAGGATGCTTTTCCATTTATAGACCAGATTTCCTATAGAATCAATAAAGAAAATTTTTCGTATACTGAAGATTTTAAATATGTCAGCACAGAATCTCTTAAGAAACTTGAAAAACTTCTTGAAGAAAAGAATCTGAACTCTGATTTCACAGGTTCCAGTGGGTTAATATTTGATATAAAAGAGGTAATCCCTGAGCTAAACGCCATTTATACATTTGTAGAAAAAAATTTTGAACTTGGTCCGGTTGTAATTCTGGATTCAATCGAGGCTATTGCTCAGAAATACAGCATTGATGAGACTACACTTTTCAGTATATTGCAGAATGATCTGGTTGAAAAGAGTGGTGCAGGACTTATAGTTGTTCTCGAATCAACACAAAATGATAAATTAGAATATTTCTCAGATGGAGTTATCAGCCTCAGCATGGAGATAGATAGAAATTACATGATAAGATACATGAGGATTGAAAAACTAAGAGGCCTGTCCCTTGGTTCTACTCCTTTCTTTTCATATTCACTCCTGAATGGAAGATTTACCCTTTTTCCAATAATATCTGTTTCGTACCCTACGCAGAAAATCCCCATGTTTTCTGATAACGAAGAGAGCAAGGATTCTGTGGACATGGGTGTTTCTGCAATTTCAAAGGTGCTTCCAATGAACAAAAGAACAGTTGATATTGGTTCTCTTGTACTGATTCATCGAATGGAAATATCTGACAGAACAGACATTGCAGTAAATCTGATTAAAAATTCTCTTGTTAGGAGAACCATCTCAGAGGGGAGAGGAGTAATAGATGTATCCTCAAGCAGTTATGAGTCTGCAAAAATATTCAGTTTAACCATGGAACCAGAACAGCTGAAACATTATATAACTGCAGAAAAAACAAAAAGAACAAATCCCTCCGTGATAAACCTTGAAGGGGCGAAAATGACAGAGGATTTCACCAGTGAGGCAATTGAGTATTTTACAGGTTCGTCTAAAAGACCCAACGTATACATTTTTTCCACAGATTTCCTCAACTTTACTTATGGCGAAAATTTCATAGGAGATTTTCTAACCATATTGAATGAAATACGTCTTACGGGAACTGTGTTCATGATATGCGATGAAGATTTTTACAAAAAACTGAGTCACCATGCAACTTTCTCCTTACACATCCGTGATAAGGATGGATTTATCTTCCTCAATTCTGGTGGCAACAAGCACTTTTCTGTGCAATCTCTGGTTGATCAGAGCGGATGGCCATCATATGATCTCATAGAGTCTGTCTGAAAATATCACTTTTATATTACCTCCTTTTCCATTACAAGGTTATTATAATCGACAGTCATTTGCTTATATGTTTCCAGAGTACAGACCAAGAAGACTAAGGGCTAATCCACTTTTAAGAAGCCTGACAGGTGAGACAAAAATAAGCCTCGATAGATTAATCATGCCAGTTTTTATAGATGAGAATTTAACTGAACCGCAAGAAATACCAAGCTTACCCAGTATATTCACACAGACACTCGATAGTGTTGATGAATATGCAAAACATTTGAAAAAAATTGGTGTAAACACGGTGCTCTTATTTGGTATTCCAGAAAAAAAGGATAGCGAGGGATCTCAGTCATTCGCCGATGATGGTGTTATACAGAGAAGTATTAAGTCATTTAGAAATAATGATCTCCTTGTAGTTACTGATCTTTGCATGTGTGAATATACAGATCACGGCCATTGTGGTATATTGAGAGGAAAAGAAGTATGGAATGATAAAACTCTTGACTACTATGGTAAAATTGCAGTGAGTCAGGCAGAGGCGGGATCAAATATTATTGCACCAAGTGGAATGATGGACGGTCAGGTAAAAAAAATTAGAAATGAACTGGATGGAAATGGTTTTGAAAATATTCCAATAATGGCATACTCTGCCAAGTATGCGTCCTCATTATACGGTCCCTTCAGGGACGCTGCAAAGTCCACACCATCTTTTGGAGACAGAAAAACATATCAAATGGACCCAGCAAATATAAATGAAGCAATGAGGGAAATTGAACTTGATATAGAAGAGGGGGCAGACATTATCATGGTTAAACCTTCATTATTCTATATGGATGTGATCAGAGAAGCTTCAACCATATTCAATAGACCACTGGCTGCATATGGTGTAAGTGGCGAATATAACATGATAATTAATGCCGTGAAAAATGGGTTCATATCTGAATCAGCCATAAATGAATATGTCACTTCGGTATTCAGGGCTGGAGCGGATATCTTCATTACCTATTTTGCAGAATCACTGGCAGAAGGGATGAAGGGAAAGATTTAAATGAATTTTGAAAATGTGAGAGTGATAATATAATGAAATTAGGGTATATATTAGAAATGAGAGAACCTCAAAATGGTTTCTTTCAGGTTACTATGAATATTGACTCAGTATCAGAAGATATAACCATGTTAACAATCCCCGCCTGGACACCTGGCTCTTATGCAATCAGAGACTATGCCAGAAACGTGAGAATGCTGAAAGCAAGAACGCCAGA
>JAKBGP010000076.1 GCA_021833045.1 Thermoplasmata archaeon | reverse complement strand
AACAATATCGCCGTCAAGTGCTTTGGGCTCGACAAAACTGGCGGCGGATCCATAGAGTTCTTTATAGACTGGAATAGGATTTAATAATACAGGAACACCGCATGATAGTGCCTCCACAACAATCGACCCGAATCCTTCAGACTCAGACATGCTGATCAAGACATCTGAATGTGAAAGATAATTAACAAGATCCTCGTTTGATTTGGGTCCCAAGAAGTGAATATTGTTAAACTGTTTTGAAAATCTCATTATGTCCTCATATTGTGAAGTCCAGGCCTTTGGGCTGCCAATGTGGTAAAACTCAATTTCACTATTACCTCCAATTTTACTGATAACAACTTTCAAATTTTTTCTTGGATTGAAATCACTTATTGACAGAGCATGAATTTTACCGTCTTCAGGATATGGGTTATTCGGAGTCTTTTTAAAAAAATCAGTCCTGATTGGTGCAGGTACCATGTGAATATTATTCTCCGGCTTGCCAAATAATTCAATCAATTTCTGTTTGGTGAATTTTGTTGTTACAACTATGTCATTGACCCTTAGCGCCTTTTTTATAGAAAGATAATGTCCCAGGTTCTTTCTGTCCCAGATTGAAGGTTTTTTATCAGACTGCAGAAATGGAATAACGTCATGAATTGTTATCACATTGGTGTCTTTGATCGTATTACTTGGGCTTATTGAGTGAATTATATCACCTGAAACACGCGTAATCTTGCCCTGGATCATCTGGGAGATCACACCAAATCTGGGCTTTCCCAATATAGAAAATTCTAATTTGTGCAGGTAATGAATGGATGTATCCACGTCCAATTGCTTGAAACCATGAATTAGGTTATCCAGGTATGTCTTAGTACCAGTTGGATATTTGAAAGCCGGGGCTACGAATGAGATTTTCACTTTTAGGCAAGATATAGACTATATTTAGGCATTTCTGGAAAATCGAATTGGGAGATAATTTTATTCAACGATATTTTGTGTTTTCGTTTAGGTAATCATATGGATATGTTTTTCTAAATCTAATATTATTTACCTACTTCATAAAATATGTCGGGATGCAACCATGGTGTTGTATTGCCTTTTACGAATTGTAGACATGAGTGTAAAAATTACCAACCTCCTCACGAAAACTTTCAAACGAAAACTTTTTTGCGCCCTTATAAGCCATTTTACTGTACTTTTCACTGCTCTGTACGACCTCTTTTATGCCATCAGCGAAAGATTCACGGTCAATCTGGCTGAAATATGCTGAATCTTTGGCGATTTCGCGAAAAACCTCAATATCTGAACAAACAATTGGGAGGCCTGTTGCCATCGCCTCTGGTAGGGGATACCCGAACCCCTCGTCCAATGAAGGTTGCAAGAGCACATCGCATGAATTATAAATCTCGTTCAATGTCTCATTGGAAATGCCGTGAAAAGTTAGGCTATTACTAATTTGTGTTCCAATACGGACAAGCTGGTAAGACTCACCAAGTCTATCCATTATTGAAGGTATAATGTTCACATTTTTTCTATATCTGTTACTTGACACAGATAGCACAAGGTGTTTGTCCAGGGGCAATTCAAGTTCCGCTCTCAGGCTACTTTTTGTTTTGTCAATTTTAAAAAACCACTTTGAAGTTCCAGGGTAGATTCTGGTGATCTCTGAAGTGAAATTGTTTTCAACAAGTTCCTTTTTGACACGGTCAGTTGTCACTAAGATGTGATCTACCTCCCTGTATTCTCTAAGGGTTTTAATCAAATGCCGTCTTTCTGATTTGACAGGTGTATTTCGCTCGTCCAGCGCAAACAGATCATGTATTGTGACTATCTGTTTTCCCTTCTTTTTAATTGGTTCAATAAATGGATCTGATATGTGTACGATGCCTCCATCTTTCAGCAACACTGAAGCTTCTTTGCGAATTTTTCTGAATATGAATTTTTGAAAATTCAGGTTCAGGTACCAGCCATTTGTCATTAGCGGTGGATAGAACCCCTTTACTTTTGTACCTGGGTATTCATCATTAACCAATCTCGAATCAAGAACGAAGCTGTATGCTTTGGTATTCGAAGGAAAAAGAGAAATCAAATCATCAGAATATCTACCGATTCCAGAGCGGCTTGGACTGCTATTAAGAATCATGATACTGTCAAATTTTTTACTATCCATATACATCACAGGCCAATTCAATGATTGAAACCCATGATCGAAGGATTGTTATTAGTTTTTATAGCAATAATTCACTGATTGATTGGATATAAGTTCATACATGCTTTTTTGAAATCTATTACGAAGAGAATGGCTATTACGATTGGGGTTGATCCAGTCTTAAAGACTACTATTTTGAAAAATCTACTACCGCTTAGATTTATTCAATTGATAATTTCTTTGTTTCCACGAATTCTTGATATCCAGAATATATAATACATCCTGTTATGGATGTCTACTTTCTTCGTAATAACGTATATATTCCTTCGCCTGGTTTACTACGTTATAGTTCAATTTTACATATTCTCTGGACTCTCTTCCCAGCTTCGACCTGAGTTGCGGATCCTCGATCAACATCTGGATAGAATCAGCCATCTTCCCAGTATGTCCTGCCGGAACCGTCCTGCAGATATTTTCTGGACATACTTCATCCAGTGAAGTAGAATCGCTCCTTATAGCTGGAAGCCCGCATGAAGTTGCTTCAAGAAGTGCATAACCCATCTGTTCCTCCCAGTAAAATGTGGGTAAGCTGGGGAAAATGAAAACGTCTCCCAGGCGGTAGAGATTTACCAAAGAGTCATATTTCAATTTACCAAGAAAAAATACTCTGTCAGAAATTTCCAGTTTATTTGCCAGTCGCCTACAGTAATCACCAAACTCTGATGTCATCCCACCGGCTATGAGGTAATTGACTTTTACCTTTCTCTTTTTGAGAAGATGAATTGCCCTCAATACATATGTGATTCCCTTGTTATAGACTATCCTGCTTGAACTTATCAAAGTATTATTGTGGATCAAATCATCAGGTAATCCAAGAGTATTGGTTGGAGTACCAGTAGAAAACAATGAGGTGTCTATTCCTGGATGGATCTTATGTATCTTATCTGGTTCAACCTTCTCTTCGATCAAACACATCTCAGCATCGTTGGAGACTGGAAACAGGTGTTTTGCATTTTTTAAAACTGTTTGGCGTTCTTGACTTAGCCGTCTATTATACTCAAAATAATAGTGGAATGGTATATTTTCCCATGATACTACGCCATAGTTTACTTTGCTTTTTATAGACTGATAGGGCAAGGAAAACACATCATCATTGAAAATTAAGTATTCAAATTCTTTAAATGCTTTCTTAGGTAAAACAAATTTGCTGAAGACGTCATAAGCATTAAATTTAAACAATCTGTTCAGATACCAAACATATCCGCTCCTTACGATCTTATCTACCGGTGAAAAACTCCTCCATCCGATAGCTCGTTTATGGGGCATTGGAAGATTTTCCTTAAATGGGGAAATAAAAGAAACATCATAGCCTAAAGCCTTCATTTCCCGCATCAATGGTATATCCCATGGTGTCACGTGACCCGATCTGACAAAACCTATTTGTGGCAATTCTTTCTTTCCTGCAACTCTGAACAGTAATTCATCGGAAGCTTGCTTCCAACGAAAAATTGTACCTTATATAAATCTTCGGTCTGCGTTGGCAAATTCTATGAACGTTTTGACCCACAGTTCCTTGGTTCCAATATCATATCTCTTGCCCTTTATTATATGCCCATACACGTCTCTTTCTTTGCACATAAGATCAATCGCATCCGACAGCTGGTATTCACCGTTTTTCCCCGGTTTTATTTTCCGGATATAATCATAGATATCCGACTGAAACGCATAAATGCCAGTTATACCCAGGTTACTGGGTGACCGGCTTGGAAGAGGTTTTTCAACCACTCCTTTAATCTTTACTATGTCACCAGATATACGGTCAGTCTTGACCATGCCGTAGTCCTTCATCTTTTCATGCGGAACAGCTTCCAGCGAGAGGCAGGGTGAGTTGTATTTAGTATAAAGGTTGATTAACTGTCTGGTTACAGTTATTTTTGAAGAGCTTTTGTATATTGTATCACCAAGTAAAACGATAAATGGTTCATCATTAGTGAAACCTCTGGCGTATTTTATAGAATCCGCAAGTCCCAGCGGTGACTTCTGCCTTATGAAATATATATCAGGAAAGTCTATGACGCCTAAATTTTCTGCTTTATCATCAAGGGAATGCCTGTCAAAATAGTTTATTATTGAATCCTTGCCTGATCCAATGATAATCAGGATCTCGTCAATACCGGATTTAACCGCCTCTTCAACTACATAATGAATGACAGGTCTATCAAGAACCGGGAGCATCTCCTTGGGTTGTGCTCTTGTGAGCGGATAAAATCTGGATCCCATTCCGGCAGCTGGAATTACGCATTTTCTAAGTTTTGCCAAGGCCTACCCCCATTTTTATGTTATACTTTTCAGGATCCAGAATTCGCCTGAAATCAAGAACTGTTTTACCTTCAAGCATTTCAGGAGGTATATCTGCAAAATCTCTCCATTCTGTTGCTGTTACCACAATATCGCTTTTCCCTATGCAGGTTTGCATGTCTTTACAGATATTGACGCCATCCAGCTTCTTTACAACTGGGTCATAGGCATTTATAACTGCACCTTCCTCCTTCAACCGGGATATTAGAAGTGTTGATCTGCTTTCCCTCAGGTCGTTTGTGAGATCCTTGAAGCTCAAGCCTAGAACGCACACTCTGGATCCTGAGAAAGAAATCCCCCTTTCCTTGGTGTTCTGCAAGATCAGGGATATCCTGTTTTCATTGTATCCATATACCTCTCTGATAATGCTCATGTCAACCCCCTTTGATTTAGCAAATGTTATCAATGCCTGCGTATCCTTCGGGAAACAAGATCCACCGAAACCCAAACCGGCTTTGAGGAATTCCTTCCCAATCCGTTTATCGAGACCCATACCATTTGCAACTACGTTAACATCTGCACCGGGTATCTTCTCACAGAGATCCGCCATCTGGTTGATGAATGATATTTTTGTTGCCAGAAATGCGTTACTGGCGTATTTTATAAGCTCAGCATTTGCGTTTGTTGTTACGATAACTGGTGAGCTGGTGAAGTCCCAGATCTCCTTTACTATGTCAGCAGGTTCACCACCTATTACTATCCTGTCAGGATGCTCCGTATCATAAATGGCATTACCTTCCCTCGTGAATTCAGGATTCGATATTACCTTCATTCCAGTTCTAGCGGATATAAAGGATGCAGTTCCTGGAACCACAGTGCTCTTGATTATCAGTATAGCAGATCTGTTAACCTTCGCAACTTCATCAGCTGCCTTTATAACATAGCTGAGATCTATATTTCCTGAAATATTTGGTGTTGGCACTGTTATGAAGATAGATTCGCAATCTGACAATGCGGAATAGTCATCTGAAAAGATCAGGTTCTTCCTTCCACTGATTAGATACTTCTCAAGATCTGGCTCAAAAATTGGAACGATGCCTTTATCTAGAGCATCTATTTTTGAATGATCAACATCCATTCCTGTGACAAGATTGCCATGATTAGAAAGCACAGCGGCATTGACAAGGCCAACGTATCCTAAACCTACCTGCCCTATCTTCATGCATATTTCTCCCTGATCCACTGGATCGTTTTATCAAGACCTTCATTAAGGGAAATTCTTGGTTCCCAACCCAGTCTTTTCCTAATTTTGGTTATGTCTGCAGATCTTCTGAAAGGATCGTCTTCCCTTGGATCTAGATGGATAATCCTCGAATGACTTCCAGTTAGATCGATTATAGTTTTCGCAAGTGAATTAATTGTAATCTCCGAGACAGAACCAACATTAAAGATTTCTCCAGAAAGACCTGGATTATTCAATAACTTCCATGTTGCATCAAGCCAGTCATCTATATAGAGAAAGCTTCTGGTTTGACTCCCGTCACCAAATATAGTAATGTCATCTCCCTTAAGAGCGCTTAATATGAATCTTGGAATTACTCTACCATAAAGGCCATCCGGTCTTATGCCGGGACCGTATACGTTGAACGGTCTTTCTATCCTGACATCAATATTGTATTCTCTGTGGTAAGCCATTATCAGGGCTTCTGAATATCGCTTTCCCTCATCATAACAGCTCCTGATCCCGTTGGGATTCACGTAACCAAAGTACGTTTCGGGCGTTGGGAGGACAGACGCATTTCCATAAACTTCTGATGAGGATGTGTACAGGAAAATTGCATCTGACTGTCTTGCAATGTTCAGCATATTCATTGTACCCACGGAGTTTGAAAGGATCGTTTCAACAGGATGTTTAATATAATCTTCAGGAGAAGGTCTGGCTGCAAAATGAAGAACTAAATCAAATTTCTCATCTGTCTTAAAATTCTCAATCTTCTTTCTGATCAAGTTTACCTCTCCCCCGAGATTATCTGTATTCATCGTGGACATATCATCAACAACTGTTACATCAATTCCACTTGAAATAGCCTTTTTAACGATATGGGATCCAAGGAAGCCATTGCCTCCGGAAATTAACAGTCTCATAGTTCAATTGGACATAATAGATTTCTATATAATTATCATTCCTTATCTTCTAAGATGTAGAGGGTACAATAACCAGTTCAATCCTTTAGTAGGTACAGAAGTATCTATAGATATAAATCAAGAATGCTACCTCCTTGAAGACAAGTAAGGATGAAAACATACATGGAAGGTATGGATAAATTGTAACGGAAGTTGCTAAAAAAGGAGTGAAGGAACTCCTTGACAAAATAAGATAAACTACTTCTATCTTTCAGGTCACTGAAAGTGCACCTGTTAATATGCTACATATAAGATTAGCAGAATTGAATGAATAGGAGTTAAATACATTCAGTCGGATATTATAAACGTGGAAATCAGACTAAGGGCATCTTAATTGATATTTATTCTCTTCATCAGACACAGTGCCGGCACAATTTGAACACTAGGCAAGGTTTGGGATCACTCCATATTTTAGGGTTATTGCCTCAAGAAACCTATTAGAAGCTAACCCAAGGATTGTTATAATGAAACTTAGTAAAATAGTCCTGTAATAAAGACGTAAATTCCTGCATTTAATAGAATAAATTACCTGCTGGCCAAGTGCGGTCAATACAGACCTTGGCTTACCTCGGCTAATCAAAAGAAGAAACAGGTTGACCGTTTTCTCAGTTGAAAGACAGTAATTAGTAAATTTAGGATCCTTTACGTGTATTCCGAGATGTTCTCTGGAATATCTGTAGAAATTCTGGGTTAACGCTGCATATCTTATTATCCCAGACATCTTGCTGTCAGTCTTTTTATCACTAGCTAAACGCGTAGACATATTCTCTGAATGTACCCTGTAACCTGTAAGAGAATGCTTAATGTCCAATATGCCACCCTGAAAATAGTAAACTACGAAAAATAAACCTGTATCCAGATGAATGTTTATATTTTGAAGATAGTCAAGATAAGGCATGATCGCAGATCTCCTGAAGGATACACGGCTGCTGTTGAAGTCAATTCCAAGCCCCTTGGACAGATATGAGATATCATTGGGAATACCATCGCTTTTTATTAATAGGAACTCCCGGTACATGTCCCTCAAATGCCTGGATTTTCTCCTGATATCTGACCTCAAAGGATTGCCAGAACTATCTATGATCTCATAGCCGTTTATTATGTATTCAACATCTGGAAATTTTTCATACATGGAAAGATGCGTTGATATTTTTCCAGGTAAGAATGTGTCATCATCATCAAGCAAAAAAACAATTTCTCCTGTACTAGTACTTAAGGCACTGGAAAAGCTATGCCCTATGTATTGTGTATCAGAATGGATTATCAGACAATTCATTTCTCTAAGGGCATCTTCCAGTGCAGGGTTATCAAAAGCCTTGACGACAATGATCTCCAGGTCTTCAACAGGGTAACCATTATTGACAACCGACTTAACTGCTTCCAAAATAAAGGATTCACGTTTATAACACAGGATTATAACTGTTGCAGGAACTTTTTTTTTCACAGAACTTTTGCCTATTATGCCGCTGTTTTTCAATAAACAGTTATAATGCAAATAGCCTTAATTTATTTCCTGATTGCACCCAATAGTTTTAATTCTTGAATTGCCCTTAGGGAGAACGTGAAAAAAGCCATAAAGAAAATTACGTTGGTAGTAGACCCTCTACCCAGCGGCTTTTCGGTTCAGATGACATTCCTCAGGTCAGTTATATCGCTATTAGGAGATACGTATGATTTATCCGTATACTCAAACTACTTTTCACCTTCCAAAAAGAAAGAACTTGTAAGCCTGGGTCTAAAGATTCAGGAAAAAAAAGGAAAATTATTGTCTCGTTTTTTAAAAAGGGTAGTTTTTCCATATCTTAATGAATCCATCCTGTGGTCAGTTAACTGGTTTTTCGATGCTTTAGAAGTATCAGGCGACAGTCATGACAATAGTGATAGTTTTCCAGTGAGTGATCATATAATAGATCTTTCCTCAACTGTAATGCCGAAATCAGATATATGGTGGGTGCAGGGTCCACCATTCTTTGAAGTCCTGGAAACAATGGCGTCTTCGAATTCTATAGTTAAAGCCGCTTTCAAACTGTTTAAGAATAAGATAAGGAGGGCCAGCCTGAAGATAGTGACGGAGAAATCCAGAAGGACTAAGAAGATTGTAGCTGTATCAAAATTTATAAAGTCAATTTATGAGAATTATGGAATTGGTGTCTCTGACGTGGTTCACTCTTCCCAGAATTTTGAGTCTTTCAACCCGAAGACTTCACCAAACCCAGAAAAATATGTTCTCACTTACATAGGAAAGGAAACGGATGTAGAGACCTTGATTTCTCTAGCGAAATGTGGAATAAACATAGTGGGTTTCGGTTCAAAAATACCACCTGGAATGGGTCTGCAAA
>JAKBGP010000075.1 GCA_021833045.1 Thermoplasmata archaeon | reverse complement strand
GTTATTCCTCTGGCCTGTTCCTGTTCATCATAATCCAGCATTAACTGCTTTCCGGCAAGATCCTCACTCATCATCCCTGCTCCAGCAATTAAATTATCACTGAGCGTTGTTTTACCATGATCAATGTGTGCAGCAATATCAATATTTCTTATACTTTCAGCCTTATTAACTAATGTTGCAGCCTTTGCAATATTATCTTCCTTTCGACCCATAAAAACACCTTTAAAATATTAGAAAAAATTAATTTTTCATTTGAATTTCTATCTGGACCCCGTCTGGTATTGAGATTTTCATCACCTGCTTAAGTGTCCTTTCGTCTCCATCAATATCGATGAGTCTCTTATGTACCCTCATTTCCCATCTGTCCCAGGTCGGTGAACCTTCTCCATCTGGGCTCTTTCTTACTGGAACGGTTAATCTTTTGGTAGGTAATGGAACAGGACCGTGAATATCAACCCCTGTTCTTTGCGCAATACCTTTGATCTCCCTGCAGACCTCGTCCACTATCCTATGATCAGTTCCACTCAGTGAAATCCTAGCTCTATATGATACCATGATGTTCACTTTACTTAGTTTCTACTTCCTGGCAGAGACCTGCGGCAACAGTTTGCCCCATATCCCTAATAGCAAACCTACCGAGTTGTGGGAATTCTGCAACCTTCTCTATTACCAATGGTTTATCTGGAACCACTTTAACAACCGCTATATCTCCAGTTTTGATGAACTGAGGATTGTTTTCTTTTGTTGTACCGTCCTTAGGGTTGATTGTCTTTACGAGCTCTTCAAACCTGCACGCAACCTGAGTTGTATGAACGTGAAATACCGGCTTGTAACCAACTGCAATAACGCTTGGATGGTTCAGAACTACTATCTGAGCCGTGAATGATTTGGCTACGGTTGGTGGTGCATTAACTGGTCCACAAACATCTCCTCTCTTGACATCATTTTTGGCTATTCCCCTTACATTGAACCCTACATTGTCTCCTGGTTCTGCCTGGGGCAATGACTCATGATGCATTTCCACAGATTTTACTTCCCCCTGCTTATTGGCCGGCATGAATATAACCTTGTCTCCAGGTTTTATAATTCCTGTTTCAACTCTTCCAACAGGAACTGTTCCTATTCCAGTTATGGAATAAACGTCCTGAACTGGTAGCCTGAGAGGCTTGTTTGTTGGTTTCTCGGGTACCTTTAATGATTCTAATGCTTCCAGTAATGTTGGTCCACTGTACCATTTCATGTTTTCTGATTTTTTCGTTATGTTATCTCCCTTATAACCACTAATTGGGATTATTGGAAAATTCCTGTAACCAACAGACGCCATGAACTTCTCTATTTCTCCCTTTACTTCTGTGAATCTCTTTTCACTGTAAGGTGGTTGTACTGAGTCCATCTTATTTGCAAGTACTATGATCTGTTGTACTCCAAGTGTTTTTGCAAGGAATGCGTGTTCTCTTGTCTGTGCCATGATCCCTTCTCCTTCCCTTGCAGATATTACAAGCATAGCTGCATCTGCCTGGCTTGTTCCAGTAATCATATTTTTTACAAAGTCCCTATGCCCTGGTGCATCAATGATAGTGAAGTAGTACTTATCTGTCTCAAACTTCCTGTGAGATAGATCAATTGTAACTCCTCTTTCCCTTTCTTCTTTGTACCTATCCATTACCCAAGCAAACTCGAACGTAGCTTTTCCTTTTTCATCGGCCTGTTTCTTGTAATCATCGATTATGTGCTGTGGAATTTCACCGTGCTCGAACAGCAGTCTCCCTACTAAAGTCGACTTTCCATGATCAACATGCCCTATCGTTACCAAATTTATGTGTGGTTTTTGTCCTGCCATTTATTCACCTTTTACTTATTTGAGTTATCCCGTTAGAGGATTTTATTTATTAAACTCTTCGTACGGTAATTTATAATAGTTATAATAGGTTTTCCAATTGCTTTCACTTTTAGTAAAACTAGCACGTTTACATATAGTATGAGCGGAGAGGATGTTCAATACCAATTGCACTTTAGGATGGATAGTTTTCAAAATGCTCCTTAAATGGTTTCTTTCTAATAATCGAAACATTTAATTTCACTGTTATTATTTCGTAAAGTTTAAAGTGCACCTTTAGAGGGATTGAATGGCTGGAGAAAGATCAAATAAAAGAACGAAGGATAAGTGGAAAGAAAAGAAATGGTACAGAATTATGGCTCCGAGTCAGCTTGGAGGAAAAGAAATAGCTATGACAGTGGGTACTGGACCCGATAGTATAAAAGGAAGAGTGGTGGAAATTCCTATATCAGACTTTTCTGGGAATTTCAAAAAGTCAAACGCAAAGCTCGAATTTAAGGTCTTAGATTGTGTTGGTACTAAGTGCAGTACAATTTTTGTTGGTCATTCTGTTAACGACGATTATATAAGAAGAATGGTAAGGAGAAGAAAGGAGAGAATTGATATTGTAAAGGATGTAAAAACTACCGATGGTTACGAATTTGTTCTTAAAGTGGTCGCTGTAACAGAAAATAAGTTGACATCAGCTAAAAGTGTTGAGCTGAGAAATGCCATTACTCAAATTGTTTCTGAAAAAGTTAAGAATATGGATTACTTTGAATTTGCTAGATTTATAATAGAAGATGAATCAGTATCAGAAATATTAAACGGAGTCAAAGATATATACCCGCTCAAAAAGCTGGAATTTAGAAAGTCAGAGCTCACAAGCACTGGAGAGAAATATAACTTTTCAGTTCCTGAAGATGCCCCGGCAGAGGAAGTCCCAGCTCAATAATCTAAAAACTATTTTAAGCGCCGGGGTGGCTTAGTAGGTGGAGCGCCGGACTCATAAGAATTTTTCTGAGAAATCCGGAGGTCTCGGGTTCGATCCCCGATCCCGGCATACATTTAAATGTGGAATGTTTAGTTCAAAAATCTCAAATGATTCTGCTAAAAGGTTGGAATAATAACTTGGATCTGAAAATTAAGGTTTGTTTCATATTGAGCGGCATAAAAGACTCATATATGCTATCATAATTTTGTCCTGGTTAATCTTGAAAGGTTAGATTCCAATATTTCATGAGCGGTTTCTTTGGCATCAGAATGAGGTATTTTGTTAAGATTATCTAACACTTTTGTGATATCTTCAACTGGTCTGTTCTGGCTCATTTTCCATTTTGCAAATATTTCTGTAACTTTTATTCTAAAACCGACAATTTCCTCTATCATTTTTTGATAATAATCTTCTTTTTCTTTTTGTAATGCCGCCCACTCTGGATCGAATTCAAGACTCAGCTCTTTTAACAAGAGTTCTGTTTGGCATCTCTCCAGTAATTCTAGTATCCCATTAATTTTCACAGTAGCGTAATCCCAGGTTGGAACAGAAGACTCTATTGTATACCATCTGGGTGATATATAATGATGAGGTCCGAGAAATAGAACGGTAACCTTCTTGTTTTCTGAAGTTTTCCACTGATCATTATTTCTGGAAAGATGGCCATAAAGAATAAAAGAATCTCCCTCTGGTTTTATGATAAACGGTATTTGTGAGTTAAATATCTCGTCATTGACTGATGTAAGAAGTAACCCAAAACTGTTCTTCCTGATAAACTGATAGACCTTTTCTTGATCTGTCACCTTAAATTCATTTGGTATATACACAGTAGATCATGGTAATTGGATATATTATCTTATAAAGATCAATTTCTGATTAAATATGCTTTTCAAGAAATAGATTTGCTGAACCGTTCTCTGTAATTTTTAATGGTCCTGTAAAAAAATATTAGGAGGACTGTGGCAATAAAGCCAGGAAATGTGACATATATCCAGAAAAGTATATGACTTGAAATAACTGGTAAGAATGCTCCACCAAGAAGTGGACCGAAAGCACGCCCTGCCGAACAGAATGCATTGTATATTCCGATATTTGTACCGATTTTCTCCTTTCTGGAAATACTTGCGACTATGGAGTAGCCATTTGGGAATGATAGATTCTCTCCCATTGTGAATACTGCGGTTGATACTAGCATCTGAATAAGGTTAGAGTCTAGTCCATAGGATGCAAAACCCAATGTATAAATCAATCCCCCAAGAATTAATGCTTGAAATTCCCCTATTTTCCTTGAAATTTTATAGAAAAATGGCTGTGTGAAGGCTACTAATAAACCATTAAGCATATAGACTAACCCTATTTCATAATACTGCCCAGAGAATATTCCATCGGAGTAAAGTGAGAGAGATATTGTTTCCTGAGCCTGGACCATAAATATCAGTAGTGCTGAAACAGAAATGACAATGAGTGCCAGATTACTGGTGTTGAACTTTAGGTGTTTTTCCTCTATATTTAAGGGAATATTTCTTACCTTTAAGGAGATTAAAAACGAGATCAAGGCAGTTACAGTAAAAAAATAGAAGATACCAGGAAATCCGAAATATGACAGTATAAATCCGCCCATGGCAGGACCAAAACCCCAGCCCAGATTGTTACCCACTCTCATTATGGAAAATCCCTTCAGCTGAACATTGCTAGATCTGGAAACAAGAGCGTTTGAAGATGGAGATTGAAATCCATTAAGTACCATTATAGCCCCGAAACTGAGTGGAAAAAGAATTATAGAACCATTAATGAATTTGCTTACTGCGAGAATAAGACTCATTAAAAAGACTGTCGATAGAAATAAGGTGAAAACCTTCTTATGACCAATTCGATCTCCAAGCCTTCCTCCACCATACTGGGCAAAGGATGAAACAATTCCTCCTGACATGAATACAAGTGCGGCAAAAAACGTTGAAAGCCCAAGAAATTTAGTCATATAAATGGAACTGTAAATCCAAATGGAAGAATATCCAAGACCCCTTATTGCTGACGAAACTGTCACAATTTTTACATTGTCCATTGAGAGAGAGTCATCAAATGTATCTATTTAGAAATATTCTCTAATTTTTAAAACATTGCTTTCTTAAATTATAATTGTAGTTGATATGAATAATTGATTTGAAAGATAAATTTATTTTATTGATGAGAAAACTGTGATTGTTTCAGTCCTTTCTACTCCGGCTACGGACCTGAGTTTGTCCAGAACGAATTCACCGATTTCCTCGATACTTTTTCCTCTTACTTTTATGATTAGGTCCCACTGACCGGCTACTATACTAACCTCATAGACCTGTGGGAAATTTCCAATGATGCGTGCCATTTCTCTCTGTTTTACATTTGCCTTGGGATCAAAGGATACAAACACATAAGCCATTGCACCAAGTCCCAGCTGTGAATAATCAGGAATTGCTGTAAATCCTTTTATTACACCATTTGAGATCATATTCTGCATTCTTTCATAGATAGTGATTCTAGGAATGTCCAGATTCCTTGAAATGTCAGCAATTTTATCCCTGCCTTTCTCCATGAGATACTCAAGTATTCTACTATCCTTGTCATCCATTAGCACTGTATTGTTATTTACTATTTAAGATTTTTAAAACGTCTGTTAAAGTTATGAATTATTTTCAAATGGATACAAAATGTCTAAATTATACAACAAAATGTTATATGATGATAGATAATTACTATATCATGCAGGAAATTGTAACTACTGAATTGAGAGAACATCTCAAAGGAGAGAAATTAAAAATAGCCCTTGAAGTAAACACGTTAATAAGGAGAAAAATGTCAGATATTTTGGTTAAACATGGATTCCTTGAGATTCCACCTGTGATATTTTCCTCTGTTACGGACCCACTGAACCACCCAGTATATGATCCTACCTTTGAGTATGAGGGATCACGGTATTCACTAACAAAAAGTATGATCTTCCATAAACAGATGATTGTGCAGGAAATACCAAAAATATATACGTTTTCACCAAATGTAAGGCTTGAAACAGCAGATAAGGCAAAAAGCGGCAGGCATCTTCTGGAATTTACTCAACTTGATCTGGAAATGCTAAACGCATCAAGGGAAGATGCAATGAAACTTGGAGAGGAGCTCATAAAGGGGGCCATTGAAGAGGTCGCCAAGAAGCTTCCTGATAAGCTTGCTATTCTAAACAGAAAGCTACGTGTTCCCGAGACTCCTTTCAAGACTTACAGGTATACCGAAGCAAAGGAAAAATACGGTGATGACTTTGAACAGAAACTATCAGAACTGGAAGTTGATCCATTCTGGATAATAGATATTCCACTTAAGGAAAGAGAGTTTTATGACAGGGAGAAGGATGATGAAAAAGGGATTCTGAGGGATATGGATCTTATGTATCCTGAGGGGTTCAATGAAGCTATCTCAGGAGGAGAAAGGGAATATGAGATTGAGAGAATAAAGGAAAGGGTTCTGGCCAAGGGACAGACATTCGAGCAGTTCAAGTGGTTCCTTGATTATGCTGAGGAGGGTTTGCAACTTTCATCGGGTTTTGGCATAGGCATTGAGAGACTTGTCAGGTACATATGTGGATTTAAACGAATTGAGGATGTGCACCCATTCCCTAAAACACCGGGTAAATTCTCAATTTAAAATCACCTGAATTTAGGCCTTATCATTTATTTTAAAGATGAAAAATTACGACTGGAGCGAATAGGTTATTGTTTTTCCTGATTTCATTGCCTTTTCCAGATTGATTCCTGCTTCGCTATCAACCTTTATTCGAATTATTCCCTTGCTGGAAGTTCTTCCCTGTATTGCCATCACATCATCAACATATATGTTTACGAGGCTATTTTTCTCATTGCAATGCAGGTAGATTATCCTGTTCTTCACCTCCACAGCAACAGATCTTCTTGCCCTATCTTCCTCTGAAACCACATCTATTGATACCCCAAGACTTTTTTCAAGCTCGCTTATATTTGCGCCTTTTCTACCGAGCAGTTTGGGGCGCAGAGACTCAGGAATGGTAACCTTATATTTTCTCTTTCCTTTCGGAGATACAACAACCTGATCATATCCCAGATATTCCGAAATCGTTGACCTGACCAGTTCAGTTTTAGCCTCATTGATCTGTGATGTACCTTCATTTTCTTCAATTGGAACTACAACTATTTGCTCTCCAAAGGAATAGATTTCATAAAGTTCCTCTCTGGTCAGGGTGTCCTTTACCTGAATCACAGGTCTTGAGAGATCTTCCTGTACCATTCCGTAGGGCACCTTTACTGTGTGCGAAATGGACAGGTATTTTGATATCTTCCCATTCTTCACGAAAAGAATTGTATCTATCACCTGAGGTATAAGCCCAAGTTCTATACGACCAATGAATCTATGCAGTGCATCTACTGGCTTTGTTGCATGAACAACGCCTATCATTCCCACTCCAGCCATTCGAAGATCTGAAAATACCTTGAAATCTGATGTGACCCTCATCTCATCGAAAACCGTATAATCGTTTCTGACAAGAAGTAAAATATTTCCCGTCTGCTCCATAGAACCTTCAAGGGACGTGTACTGGGTGATCTCCTTATTCACCTGAAGATCTCTTGGTTTTTCCATAGTTTTTACTATCATTCCCTGATCGTTAAGATGATCCGCCAGTGCCTGTACAAATGTACTTTTACCTGCCCCAGGGCTACCGGCAACCAGAATTCCGGCTGAACCAGAGGTTATATGATTCATAATTTCCTCTGGAATTTCATAGTAGGCAAGTTCTTTCTTGATGACTGGTCTTACAGCAGTTATTTCAGCGGTACTGGAAAATGGAGGTCTTGCTATTACGATTCTGTAGACGTTGAGCTGAAGTACTGTGGCTCCAGCCATATCCATCTCCACGAATGAGTCTTTTTCGTTTCCAGCTCTCTTTATCAGATTATTTATAAGTGCATCTACCTCAGAACTTTTTAGGAAATGATCGGTTCGTACAGTTTCAACACTACCCGGAACTCCTTTCTTTACCTTAACATAGGTATCTGCTTTAATATGAACTGAAATGGTTTCATTATCAAAAAATTCCTCGAGTTTAACAGATATCTTATCATCCGGTTCCAGATACTGGCACTGTATACCCTTGAGAACTGCTATGTTCTTCTGTACGATGTCGCCAGTTACAAGAATTCCGTTGAGATCCATGGCCTCACTTCTTATTATTTCATCAATTTCCCCGTTATGTCCGTTTATTTTCTGCCACTGTGTTGGGCGCTTACCAAAAAATTCGATAATTATGCCTTTCTTTGCGCATATTTCCTTGACCTTTTTCAATTCGTCAAGGGCTGCAAATCCTATGGATCTACTCTGATTGGCCTGGTGCTCAACTTCCGCAATAAGTGCTTCGCTGATAATGACCCTTGAATCACTCTTTATCTTTGCTATGTATTTTGTAAATCTTCCATCTACTATGACAGATGTGTCTGGGATATAATCCACATATGGTTAATCCTTAAGATTATTTATTGATTATGATATCGGATTTCATGGGGTCAGAAAATTTATCTGCTCGTCTAATCGGGATGCTGAAGGACCAGGATGAATTAATAGGAGACTCCGCTTTTGCCCTGTCTGGCGGGATAGACAGCTCACTTCTTTTTTCAGTTCTTGGTAAGGGAAAACATGCCTATTGTGTAGGTGTAAAGGGATCGCAGGACTTTGTATACGCTGAAGGACTGTGTATAACATTAAAAGCAAACCTTACAAAAATATATGTTGAAAACAGTGATGTAATAGAATGCTACAGAATAGTGAAGGGCATTGATCCCAATATTTCATTCCTGGATCTTGGTTTTGAGACCGTTCTGGCCATCATTCTTTCAAGAATAAGTGAGGAGACACTTGTTACAGGGCAGGGGGCCGATGAAATTTTTTATGGATACAAAAAATTTTCAGATGGAAGGGAAGAAAATAATAAAAGTAGCCTTGATAAATTATATAAGATAACACTTCCTAGAGAAAACAAAATTGCTGAATATTTCGGTAAGAAGCTAATAACTCCCTATCTGGAAAATGGGATTCCAGAATATTTCAGTACCATGGACAGAAAGGTTCATCTTGGTGACGGAAATAATAAACTG